>DATDNS010000167.1:0-4166 GCA_036518155.1 Bacteroidota bacterium | reverse complement strand
GTTGCAGCACGTCGGAGCATTTCTTGTCGGCATTGTCATCGGGTTTCTCGGCGGACTGTTCGGCAAAGGAGGAAGCGCTGTCGCCACTCCCCTTCTTAGTCTCCTAGGGTTCCCCGGATTCATCGCTGTCGCCGCTCCGCTTCCTGCCACAGTTCCCGGAATGCTTGTCGCTTCGGCAGAATACTGGAAATTAAAACTCATCGACTGGCAAATCGTTTGGTGGAGCATCGCTGCGGGCATCCCTGCGACAATTCTCGGATCGTACCTCACAGAATTTACCGGCGCGGCTCCGTTATTGATCGTCACGGGACTGATGGTACTTGCGTTCGGGCTTTCCTTTCTCCTTTCCCCGAAAGAAACGAAATCGAGCGGTGCGGACGTTGATCCTGACACTGTTATCCGCCCGCGGTACTGGCGCGTCCGTCTCGTCCTTGTCGCAATCGGCGTCGGATTGGTTTCAGGACTTCTCGCGAATTCAGGCGGATTTCTTCTTGCGCCGAGTTACGCCCGGATTCTCAATCAACCCATCAAAAAAGCGTTCGCGTGTTCTCTGGCCGTTTCTATTGTCCTTGCACTTCCAGGCACAATTGTGCACGCCTACCTGGGACATATCAGCTGGCTCGTTACCGGTCTCATCGCACTCGGCTCAGTCCCGCTATCCTATCTTGGCGCAAGAGTCGCGATTCGCACAAATGCAAAAAGTCTCGAACGCTGGTACGGTCTCGCGTTAACCGCCCTGGGCACCTTCTTTCTCAGCAAGATCTGACTTTTCCTGATCTACCGGCTCCGTCGGATTGCCGCCAAGATGTGCACTCTCTTTTTTCATCGGGTTCCCATTTTCGGGAATACGTCCGCGGCATCTTGCCTTTCGGATTTGACGTAGCTAATTTTGAGATGTTCGTTCAATCCCCGGTTCCCCTCTGAAGCAGGCAGCGAAGACCTCTCGGAATATTTTCGCTGTATTAAACCTGCGCCAAATCCGACTTCGAAATAATTCCGAGTGAAGATTCACCTGATGCGCCGCTTCAATAGTGCATCGACAGGTACGATCGATCACGGTGAACGCAATGACCTCCACGACCTCAACAATCGCGCTAAAAGAAGATGCAGATCAATTCCAACACGCGGAATTCAAGACTCTCTACAGGATCGCCGGCATAGGCGCTTTGCTTGCGTTGACGGCGAATGTTTTCGACTTGTTCCTTGGTTTCGGCAACACCCAAATTGTCATTTACGGGTCCGGGAGTGCACTCGACTGGTTTACGATGTTCCGTCAGAACTGGTTCAAAGGCTTGTACACGCTCGGCATTTTCAACATTGTCTACCAGTGCTGTTTAATTCCGGTTTGTCTTGGGCTTCTGGCCGTCCATCGACTCAAGTATCCGGTCGTCTCAGTCCTTGCAGCGATGATGTTCTTCGTCGGGATGGCCGTGTACGTTTCGAACAATGCCGCCATACCGATGATGGTGCTCTCAGGAAAACATGCGGCAGCGACAACGGACGCACAACGGGCGATCATCGTGGCAGCAGGCGAAGCAATCCTTGCCGCGGGCGAAGATTTCACCCCCGGTTCATTCGTCGGATTGATTCTCGGAGGGCTTGCCATGCTGGGAATGTCATTCGTCATTCTTCGCGGCGATGTTTTCAGCAAAACAACGGGCTGGACAGGGATTGTTGGATTTTCATTCCTTTCCATCTTCATCGTTTGGGCAACGTTCATACCGGTTATGTACAACGTCGCCTATTTTGTTTTTGGAACGATTGGCGGAATGCTTGCGCTGGCGTGGTTCACCCTCGTCGGTTCACAATTTCTTGGTTTGGCACGCAAAGGACGATCACCTGAGTGATATTGACAAGACTGCAAAGGAGGCGATTGAGCCGTGAACATTATCGATCTGAATGAAGCGAACGTATCGCTGTACACGATGTGTCTCGAAGACTGGTCGGATGATGTGAAAGAAGCCGGCAACCGCAAGGAAACGTGGTACCGGCAAATGAAAGACAAAGGCCTTCGCGTCAAGCTTGCGGTTGACGACCGTGGAACCATCGGCGGCATGATACAATATATACCGATCGAACATTCGTTCGCGGAAGGGACTGGCCTGTATCTGATCAATTGCATCTGGGTGCACGGACACAAGCAGGGGCGTGGAAATTTCCAGGGCCGCGGTATGGGGGTCGCGCTCCTCGAAGCGGCGGAAAACGACGCACGGCGGCTCGGGGCCAAGGGTATGGTCGCATGGGGACTGATGATGCCTGTGTTCATGCGGGCATCGTGGTTCAAGCGTCACGGTTACAAGCGGGCTGACCGAATGGGGATGATGGCGTTGCTGTGGAAGCCGTTTTCAGCCGACGCGGTTGCCCCACAATGGATTCGACCGACCGGTAATCCCCTTCCACTCGAGAAGAACAAAGTGACGGTGACCGCCATGTGCAATGGCTGGTGCACGGCACAAAATATGGCGATGGAGCGTGCTCGGAGAGCAGCTGCCGATCCTCAGTTTGCGGGACGAGTTGTCGTCCGCGATATCGATACATCCGACCGCAGAAATTTTCTGCAATGGGGAATCTCAGACGCACTGTACGTCAATAAGAAACAGGTGAGGACCGGCCCGCCTCCATCGTACGATAAGATCCACAAGCTCATCGCGAAGCAAGTCAACAAACTGCTCTGAATCGTCATGAATCATCTCTTGTCGTTCCGGATCTTACAAAAGGAATTGTGTTCTGCGCACCCCTCCCATCCGTTGTTACCGTTAACCCTTTGCCCTTCACTCTTTACCCCTGATCTTCTTCTACACTTTTTCTTTTTTCCTCTGCACTTTCGCCCTGCTCTTGACACTGGTCAGCGATTACTGTAAGTTCAGGGGAGTATAACATAGCGCCAGCAGGTCTAAGGGGAAACCTGCGACTGAGAGATCTTTTTTAAAACCTCTGGAATCGATACTTGATTACAGAGGCTTTTTTGTCAGTAACGCGCACCAATAACAAGCGACCCTTCATTTTTCGTACAGGCCACAAAAACCCGCGCATGCAGATCAGTTGCACGAAGAATAGATTCATCTATGTTTCAGACCGGCGCGCTGCAACCATATTGATCCGTCACCTAACCAAAGGAAAGACTCATTATGAAACTTTCGATCACGTTCAGAACAGAACCGTGGACGATTATTCTTGTGATGTTATCATTTCTTATACTTGATGGATGCAAAGGTCCGGAAGGTCCAACAGGACCCGCGGGAGCCCAGGGTCTCTCTGGTCCGGGCAGCCGAAAGGTTTACTCAGGAACGATCGATTCGACGGCAACATTCAGCCCGGGGCAGGTCGTTTCCGTCCCTGAACTCAATTTGACGGACTTCCCACTCGTTGCAGTTTATGTCTCAGACAATACGGCGACATGGATACAGCTTAATCTTGTCGTTTACAGTCCCAGCACACAAACCTTTCCGATATCCGAGGTCGCGTTTCTTCAAAACCAAAAAGTGACGATCTTTTCGGAGCAAGTCGGAAATCCTTACCGCATTGTGGTTGTGTACTGATTTTTCGCGGGGACAGTGACGGTTTACCAGAATTGACAAAGGCGAAATTCGTTTCACTTTTGACTTCTTGGCACGTACTTTTGTCTTTTTACTTTTGATTTTTCCCTTGTCCTCCCATTTTTTCCTTTTGCCTTCACACTTTTCCCTTGTTTCCCCCTCATCATCTTGCGTTTCCCGATCCGAATATCTACTTTCTTGGCATCAAAGACCGCACACCATCGCCGGGAGGTATTCAATGGCGCCCGCCACCCGTTCCGCTCGACGACGAACAATCCCAAGGAATCTTCATGAAAGCAATTGTCTACACCAGGTACGGGCCCCCGGACGTCCTTCGACTGGTAGACGTCGAAAAACCTGCGCCCGGAGACGATGAGGTTCTGATCAAGATCCGCGCTGCGTCCCTCAATGCGTACGATTGGCATTTCCTCACTGCGGACATCTTCCTGATCCGACTGATGGGCGGAGGCCTGTTCAAGCCCCGGAACATCAGGATCGGCACCGACATCGCAGGTCGCATTGAGGCGGTAGGCGGGAACGTCAAATTGTTTAAACCGGGCGATGAGGTATACGGCATGGTCCGGGGCGGTTTTGCCGAGTACACGTGCAGTCCTGAAACCGCTCTGGCCT
>DATDNS010000166.1:0-5354 GCA_036518155.1 Bacteroidota bacterium | reverse complement strand
GAAACGGATCAAGCACCACAATGTGCCAGTGATGCTGGGACTCCTCCCCTTGCGCAGCTCCAAACACGCAGAATTCCTGCACAATGAAATCCCGGGCATGGTTATTCCCGAATGGATACGGGAAAAGCTACGCAGCGCCGGCGATAAGGCGGGGGCGTTAGGCGTGGAAATTGCGATTGATTTCTTGAAGAAGGCCAGAACTGTCGTTGCGGGCGTCTATATGATGCCTCCCTTCAAAAAGTACGAAATGATCCCCAGGATCCTGGAAGGGGCGGGACTACTCAAAGAGGAACAGAGGAAACTCTGACCGCGCTCAGTTGGGACGTTTGTTCCTGAACAAACAAAGAACAACATTGTCCTCCGTGTACAATCCCTTGCGCTCCCACCTCGAACGGCGAATTCACCTCACTGACGAGGAGTTTGAGCGCTGCGCAGCATTCTTCACACCGAAGAAAATCCGCAAACGACAATTTATCCTCCAGGAAGGCAACGTCTGCAAGCACATCACGTTTGTCACCGACGGCTGCCTGCGCGCCTACACCGTGGACAGCAACGGAGAAGAGCACGTCATCCAGTTCGCCATCGAGGACTGGTGGATCTCCGACCTTCAAAGCTTCCTCACAGGCAACCCTGCCACCTACAACATTGACGCGCTGGAAGATTCTGAAGTCCTTCTACTCGAACTGGAAGCGCGGGAAAGGATGCTCTTAGCCGTTCCAAAACTTGAACGATTCTTCCGCCTTCTGCAGGAAGGCAACTACGTGGCGATGCACCACAGAATTGAAGAATCTTTGAGCGCATCCGCAGAAGAGCGCTATCTGAGCTTCACGAAGACCTATCCAAACCTTGTCCAGAGAGTCCCACAAGGCCAGGTCGCATCCTATCTCGGTATTACACCGCAATCCCTCAGCCGCATTCGCAAAGAGCTCTCAGAGAAGCCATAGTCATTCGAGTTTTTGAGATTGCTTCGTCGCTCGTCGCACTTCGGCGACTCTCTTCTCGCAATGACGTTTCCCTCATTTTGGTGGTTCTTGAGCGTTTTTCGCACAATACTTACCCCAGGGTAACGTCATATCTTATCCTGCGTGAATGCTTCAGGCACCCCGATGGTAGTATATTTGTATCATCACATTCGATCATACAAACAACAAACCATCAATTGAAAGGAAGCATATCATGGCACAATGGAAAATCGACCCGGTTCATTCAGAGATCAATTTCAGAGTGAAGCACCTCGTCGTCTCGACAGTGACGGGAACGTTTGGGAAGTTCGACGCGACAATCGAAGCAACCAAGGATGATTTTAGCGACGCAACATTCTCGTTTGAAGCCGATGTCAACAGCATCAGCACAAAGAATGAACAGCGGGACGGACATTTGAAATCGCCGGATTTCTTCGACGCAGCGAACCATCCGAAAATGACCTTCGTTTCCAAAGCTGTGAAGAAGCTCTCCGACTTCGAATTGCAGGTTGTTGGCGACCTTACCATCCGGGGCGTCACGAGGGAAATTGCTCTCGATGTGATCTATAACGGAACAGTAGCCAGTTTCGGCGGAGCAAAGGTCGCTGGGTTTGAAGTCAAAGGAAAAATCAATCGATTCGACTTCGGTCTACAGTGGAATTCTCTGACGGAAGCAGGCGGAGTCATGGTGAGCAACGAAGTGAGGATCGAAATCCTCGCGGAGTTTGCGAAGGTGCAGAGCGCCGCGAAAGCAGCGTAATTCATTCTGTTATCGCTTGATGAAAACGCCCTCTTCGGAGGGCGTTCTTGTTTTTGCCCCACCCGTTCTTCCGCACCCAAATTCACACGATAACATTTTTGTCATTTTTAACTTGACAACACGACAAATATGTCGTATTGTCGTTCAGACGATACGCGGTTATCAATCATATCCACAAAGGACACGAAGCAACGAATGTTGCGGGAAAGCCCGGTTTTCCCGGTGAAACTTCGTGGAGATAAAAAGTCTTTAGAGGAGGGTGCCATGGTTCTCAGCGATTATCACACCATCCACGTCGGCATGGGGGGATGGGATCTGGAGCCGTTTCACAAGCTCTTTTACCCGCCAAAACCCAAAAAAGGATTCCGAAAACTGGAGTATTACAGCCAGTTTTTCGATAGCGTGGAGGTCAACTCGACGTTTTACAACACCTCCCTTACTGGCATCCATTCGCGGCAATGGCTCAACGACGTGGCGGTCAACAGGCGGTTTGTCTTCACGGTCAAGCTCTTCCGCGGATTTACGCACACGTTCGACGCGACGAAAAACGACGTCCGGGCAGTGAGAACGATCCTGGAACCCCTCGCGTCTGTGGACAAGCTTGGAGGGTTGGTGATGCAATTTCCCTCTTCGTTTGCAAACACGCGGGAGCGGCGGCTTTACCTGATGCAGCTCAGTAAGGTATTTCAGCCGTACCGGTTATTCATCGAGGTACGACATAATTCCTGGAACAGTCCGCTGATGTGGAATTTCTTCCAGGAAAACAAGATGCATTTGGTGAATGTGGACCTGCCGCCTCTCAAAAACCATATGCCCTTGACAGCACTGGCGTGGGATGGTGTAGCGTATTTCAGGATGATGGGGCGGAATATGGAGAACTGGTACAACGCCGGACAGGGAGACCGCTACAATTATTATTACAGTCAGGGGGAACTTGAGCGGTTGTTATCACTCATCGAGCACGTACGGATTGCTTCGCACTCGACGTACGTGGTCTTTCATAATGACCCGGAAGCGAACTCGCTCGTGAACGGCTTCCAGCTTCGGCATATGATCCGGCAGAGACAGCCGGTGCTTGTTCCGCAGAACCTGATTCGTGCATTTCCGTCACTCAAAGAGATCAGCGCATCGGTCAATGTGGATCATCCGCTGTTTGCGGAAGTTGAGGAGAAAACGGTGGCACAATAGTAAAACGCTCTTCGAGTTTCCCGGCGGCCGTCGTTTCCACGTTACCGACCCGAACGGAAATGAGCTCGCGGTGTGGTCGGAGCAGTGACGGTTACGGATCCCCTTTTTCCGGCTCCATGCATTCCGGGACGTCGTTCCGGGAATTACTGACGAGGCGGGAAACGCGGTAGGCTTTCATTTTCCCCGCAGGATAGGGTGCAAGCAGTTTCCGGAGCTTCTCGGTGTCTTTGAAATCCCGGTCGAGCCATTGCTCGAAATGCTTTTCGGGGAGAATCACCGGCATGCGGTTGTGGATCGACGACATCAGCTCGTTGGGCTCCGTCGTGATGATCGTGAACGTCGGAAGTTCTTTTCCTTCCGTGTCTTTCCAGACGGAAAAGAGTCCGGCAAAGAGGATCGGCGCTTCGTCCTTCAGCCGGATGCACATCGGCTGTTTTTCGACGGCCTCCTGTTTCCTGCCACGCACGTCGGCGGTGACGGTGGTTTTCTTCCACTCGTAGAATGCATCGGCGGGAACGAGACAGCGGCTTCCTTTGAAATACGGACTGTAGAGTTTGCTCTTTTCCAATGTTTCCGCCTTGGCATTGAATGTCGAAAACTCGGTCTTGTTGGTCTTCGACCAGTGGGGAACGAGCCACCATTGCATGATGTCAGCAGTCAGGATGCCGTCGCGGACGGCAAAGACGGGGAGACGCTGCATCGGTGCCGCGTTGTAGCGGGGAAGGTCTTTAAACGCTTCGGCCGCATTCTGGATCGAGCGGAACAGGTCGTACGTCTTCTGGACGTTTCTGCCGCTAATGAACGCATAACGACCGCACATAGCGTCGGCTCCTGCAATACAATTTGAGAGATAAATTCAAGGTACTCTACCCAAGAACTCTATGTCAACATCTGTGCAAGATGTTTTTTCGACGCTCCCAATGCCAGCAAGGAACGAACAAGAAGATCGAGAGAGACCGATGGATCTCCTGCCTCCATCTTTGCGATTCTCGATTGACTCGATTTCAACAGGCGGGCAACTTGCTCCTGAGTCAGTTTTTTACCTTTGCGGTATTCCTGAAGATTTTTGCTCAATGCAAGCTTTACCTCCACATAAGCGGCTTCTTCGGGTGAAAGGTTCAGGAATTCTTTCACGGTTCCGACTCTCCAGCCTTTGGCTTCGAGCTGTTTGCGTTTTGTAGTGTTCATAAGCATTCTCCAGCACTATGATTCATAAAGACGAATACGACGTTTGCAATGTTCAATCACTTCCTGTGGTGTTTTCGGGCTTTTCTTCTCGAACACTTCCAGGATAATGACAGCATCAGTATCCAAACGGTAGACGATTCGCCGGGTTTTATTTTCATCGTTGATTCGTAATTCGTGACAACGTGAACCAATCGATGGCATCGGACGTGAATGAGGCAATGAAAGCCGAATCCCTTGTTGTAACTGACGGAGCAAGTAGCCTGTTTCAACCCGTGCGTTCGTGGAAAACGGTGAGTTTTTACCTCGCCGTGCAACCAGACGAAGGGTTTTTCGCTCTGTTTCATGCCCCGATAATATATGTCATTTCTGACATATTGTCAAGGCACAATGTTGTCAATTGCACAAACGATCGCTCATAATGTCGGTTCCCGGGCTTTTTGCAAATATATAGAATCGCAGGCTGAAAATTCATGACAGACAGACCGGTAACAGTCCAGGCTCCCGTTGTTGTCCCCACGGGCACATTGACGCAGTCGTTCGCCCGGCCGCCCGGCAAAGTCTACCTGTTGTACGGGGATGACCGTGTGTTCCCGATTTCCCTGACAATGGCTGCCCACGCAATGGCAGCCGGATCTTCGGTTGCCGTCGTGGACGGCTGCAACCAGTTCAATGTGCATTTGATTTCCCGGTTTGCACGGGAACGAAAAATCGATCCAGGCGGACTTTTGAGACAGATCTATATCTCGCGGGGATTCACCTGCTACCAGATGGAACAGGCCGTCACGGACCGGCTGCCGGCGTTTCTGAAGACCAGGAACTCAAGCACGGCGATGATCTTTGGCCTCCTCGATACGTTCTTCGACGAACAGGCATCACTGCGGGAGGTGCAGCAGATTCTCCAGCGTGTCCTCGTGGCATTGCAGACAATGAAAACAAACGGTGTGTCGGTTCTTGTCGTCTGTCACGCGTACAATGTTTTGCCGGAGGAACGGAATCGGCTGTTCGGGACACTGAAGACGGGGATGGACCAGGTCTACCGGCTGGAGGTGGACGATGAGAACACGTCGCAATTGTTTCTTGAACAGACGCAGCCGCTTGCTGTAGTGAAACGATTGGGCGCATCCAAAACAATGCACGGTCATTCTGAAGGAATGAAACGACTGAAGCGGGATTGAGAATGACATTTCACGAGGAGGGTCTTTATGGGACGCACAGTACCGACGTTTACCAATATTATCGACATCGAGCTTGCGACG
>DATDNS010000165.1:0-4847 GCA_036518155.1 Bacteroidota bacterium | reverse complement strand
AGAATGTCACTGTCAAGACTCTCTATTTTGGCGGCGCCGGAACATTGTCATTTGAAAAGCCAGGAAACACGAAGAACCCGTATGATGAATACGTCAGCGACCCCGCCAAACCTGTCCCGTACACAGCAGAGATTACGCAATGGTACAACGCTTCGTTCATGGACGAAGATCAAAGATTTGCCTCCCGTCGTCCGGATGTCCTCGTCTATCAGACTCCAGTGCTCGATGAGGACATCACGATCGCAGGGCCCATTAGTGTCAATCTTGTCGGATCGACGTCGGGGACGGACTGTGACTGGGTCGTCAAAGTCATCGATGTTTTCCCGGACACCATGCGGACTCCGCCAAACGAGCAACAGACTCCTCTTGGAGGTTATCAAATGCTTGTCCGCGGGGATGTGTTGCGCGGAAAATTCCGCAACAGTCTCTCGAATCCCGAACCGTTCGTTCCCGACAAGCCGACGCCGGTCAATTATGTTCTGCAGGACGCATTTCACACGTTCGGAAGGGGTCACCGGATCATGGTTCAGGTCCAGAGCACATGGTTTCCGATGATTGATCGCAATCCCGGGAAATTCATGGACATCTATGAAGCGAAGGATTCTGATTTTCAGAAGACAGTGCAGCGCGTTTATCACTCCGGAACGAACGCATCATCCATCAAGGTCAACGTTTGGAAACAGGAAGAGACTTCGCAATGACGTTCTCCGTTCATAGCCGAACGATATGCCGACTGATTCCGGAAACGCCGTGATCGTCATCCGTATAGACGACGATCTGGTATTGCGTCAACTCAGCGAAAGCGACGCCATTCCGCTGTTTGCCGTCATCGACAGAAATCGAAAATTTCTGAGAGAATGGCTTCCGTGGCTTGACACGTCCAATAGTTCCGAGGACACCCTTTATTTTATTCGGACCGCACTCGAGCAATTTGCCAACAACGACGGTTTTGCCGCAGGGATTTACTACAAAGGGTTTGTCGTAGGAACAATCGGATTTCACAAGATCGACTGGCTCAACCGGAGTGTCGAAATAGGGTACTGGCTTTCTGAAGACCACCAGGGCAGGGGACTTGTAACAAGGGCCTGCAAAGCCTTTATCGACCACGCGTTCAACGAGCTTCACCTCCACCGGGTCCAAATTCGCTGCGCCGTCGGCAATGCGAAAAGTTGCAGGATCCCGGAGCGCCTTGGTTTTATCAAAGAGGGTATGCAACGCCAGTCCGAATTTCTCTACGATCGTTATGTCGACCTCATCATTTATGGCATGCTCGAACAGGAATGGAAAGAGAAGCGGTACCTCATCAAAGAGTTTGAGAACAACGACCACGAAATCAGGCGCTAACTCCACGGTCCCAGTATTCTTCGCCCTATTTCACAAATCAACATCTGTCCAAGGAGGGTATGTCGATGATTCATCCGGGTGATGTGTTCTATGACAAAGAAGTTGGCAGGAGAGAATTCCTTGGCGCTGTCGGCAAAGGTCTCGGACTCGCCGCACTAACGACCGCATCCATTGCATCGCTCTTCGATGAGTTGCGGGCGTCGACCAGAAAGGTTGAGCATCTCACGCCGGAACAGGCCGCCGCTGATGAAGATTTCTGGTTCGATATCCAACGCTCATTTTCCGTGACGAGGGGGATCATCAACCTCAATAACGGAGGTGTCTCCCCCTCCCCGAGAGTTGTGACCGAAGCGCTCTGCAAATACATCTGGGAACAGGAGGATGCGACTGCGTACACCATGTGGTCAATCCTTGAGCCCCAATCGGAGACAATACGGACCGGGCTGGCTGACATATTCGGATGCGACCGCGAGGAGATCGCCATTACCCGCAATGCGTCTGAATCGCTCGAAATACTCCTGATGGGAATGGACCTAAAATCGGGAGACGAAGTGCTGACAACAACCCAGGACTATCCGCGAATGCTCACCACGCTTCGACAGCGGGAAATGCGGGAAGGACTGCAACTGAAGTACGTCAAGGTTCCCGTGCCTCCGAAAAGCCTCGATGAGATTACTGCCGCTTTTGAAAAAGGAATCACGAAGAAAACCAGGGTTATCCTCGTGTCGCATGTCATCAACCTCACTGGTCAAATAACGCCGGTGAAAGCGATCTGTGACCTGGCGAAATCAAAGGGCATCGAAGTGATCGTCGACGGTGCACATTCATTCGCCCATTTCGCGTTCAAACAGCCGGACCTCGGCTGCGATTACTACGGCACAAGTCTGCATAAATGGCTGTTTGCACCCAAGGGGACAGGATTATTGTTCGTGAAGAAGGACAAGATTGAGAAGATTTGGCCGCTGATGGCGGCCGACAAGACACAGGCAACGGATATCAGAAAGTACGAAGAGATCGGAACACACTCTGCGGCGCCGAAACTCGCCATCGGTGAAGCAATCCTGTTTCACCAGGGAATCGGACCCAAGCGGAAGGAAGCCCGCCTCCGCTATCTCCGGAATTATTGGGCAAACCAGCTGAAGGGAATTCCGAAAATCTACTTCAATACATCGTTCGACGAAAATCAATCGTGCGGCATTGCGAACGTCGGGATCGAAGGTGTGGACCCGGGGGCGATCGGGAGCTATCTCTTCGACAAACACAAGATTTATGTCACCCCGATTATGCACGACGAATTCAAAGGGTTGCGCATTACACCAAATGTCTATACCACACTGAAAGAACTGGACAAGTTTTCCGAAGTCATGGCAACGATTGCGGCCAAAGGCCTCCCAAAGAGTTAAGAAGATTTCAACATCGAACGGTCAACTCTCATTCACTAAAAGGTGCAAAATGACACAACGTGCAACAGCTGTGAGACTTCCTGCAATCCTCATTATTGCAGTAGTCCTGTGCGCGACTGTACAGGAATTGCAGGCTCAATTGAAACTGCCGCGTATCAGTCCGAACGCTAATGTCACGCAGACGATTGGAACTACAGTGGTCAAAGTCGATTACTCCAGACCGGGCGTCAAAGGCCGGGAAATCTGGGGTAAGCTTGTTCCGTACGACCAGGTCTGGCGTGCCGGTGCCAATGATGCGACGACGATAAGCTTCAGCTCGGACGTAACGGTCAACGGCAAGAAGCTCCCGGCCGGCTCATACACTTTCTTCATCCTGCCGACAGCCGGCGAATGGACGTTCATCTTCAACAGCGAACCAAAACAATGGGGCGCATTCAACTACAACAAAGAAAAGGATGTCCTTCGCATTGCGGTCAAGCCGGAAGCAGCGCCAGGCCAGGAATGGCTTTCCTATAATTTTGAAAATATCAAATCGAACTCCTGCCGGTTTGTGATGCGTTGGGAAAAAATCGTTGCAGGCGTAACGATCGAGACAGCTCCCCCGCCGAAAGATGCACGCATAAGTCCGGCCGCTACCGTCGGACAGTCGATTGGCGTTACCGATATCGTTGTCAACTATTCACGCCCAGGAGTCAAAGGACGTGAGATTTGGGGAAAGCTTGTTCCCTACAACGAAGTCTGGAGAGCCGGGGCAAACGAAGCAACGACCGTAAGTTTCAGCGATGATGTTTTGGTGAACGGACACAAGCTCGCTGCCGGGACGTACGGCTTCTTCCTGCTTCCGACAGAAAAGGAGTGGACATTCATTTTCAACAGCGAGGCGAAGCAATGGGGTGCGTTCAACTACCACAAAGACAACGATGTGCTGCGAGTATCAGTGACTCCCGAGACTACTCCCCAGCAGGAATGGCTCGAATACAAGATCGACCCGGTGAAATCAAACATCGGATCGCTGAGCTTGAATTGGGACACAATGCGAGGCTCAGTGAGCATTGAAGTCGATACGACGCCTGCGTTCCTCTGGGACAAGGTAAAAGCCCAGGTGAGTGCAAAACTGGACGACGCGACGATGCTCAATCAGGGCGCGCGCTATGCGCTTAATTCAAAGCAGCATTTGGACGAAGCGATGACGTGGGCGCAAAAATCTGTTTCAGTCAAGAAGATGTACTCGAATTTGCGCACGCTCGCAGAATTATACGCCCAATCAGGCAACGTCGACAATGCAGTCAAGACAGGCGAAGAGGCGATTAAAATTGGAAAAGACCAGGATCCAAAACTTGACACTGCCGCGTTCGAGAAAATGATCGCTGACTGGAAGAGCAGGAAGTAGGGATGTGATGCAATTCTGAAGTTGTTGCATAAGCCTCACCGAGTAATCGGTGGGGCTTTTTTGACCTGCTCAGGCGTTTGATTGAACAACGGATTAAGGATGATTGAAGCAAGAACCACGACCCCGCACCCGATAACATTATACCACAGCCACGCTATGTTCGTGAACTTGAAGCAGTAGAGCACGACTGCTTCGCCAACAAATGTCGCAACAAACGTTGCTGTCCCCCCAACCCACTTCACGTAGAACGCAAGGAGGAATACCCCCAGCAGTGTACCGTAAAACAACGATCCAAGGATATTGACGGCTTCAATGAGCGACCCCAGGCGGCTCGCGTATTGTGCAAAAACGATTCCGTACACGCCCCACAGTGCCATCGATATCCTCGAGACAACGAGGTAATGTCGCTCGCTTGCTTCCTTCCTGAAGTGCCTTTTGTAGACGTCAACGACGCTGACTGTAGCAAGCGAGCTCAATTCTCCCGATGACGATGACATGGAAGCGGCAAAAATGCACGCAAAAATGAGTCCCACGAGACCCACGGGTAAGTACTTCATGACGAACGCTAGGAAGATATAGTTCGTATCGCTTGTGTCGATCGACGCATCGTTCTTTTTCAACAACTCCACCGCACGCGTCTTTATTTCCTGCGCACGCTTGTCTGTCTCGTTCAGGTGTTTACCGCTTTCTTCGACAAGATGTTTGTCACC
>DATDNS010000164.1:0-3597 GCA_036518155.1 Bacteroidota bacterium | reverse complement strand
CCGTTTCATCGTCAGCGGGAAATCGAATGAGGCTCTGACGTGATGTTATTCAAGAATTGAACGGGAAACAAGCGTAAAACAGCACGCGACTTTCCTTGCGATTAGGTAATCTTCTGATTAGATTTCATCGCAGTACAATGCAGGAAGACGCGACAATCTGCGGATGGAAGCAAAGATTGTTTGGTTCTTCTTGGACCGATTTTGTGTTGCACGCCTTCCAATTCCAGCCTTCCGAATCCAATTTCTTCTTGCAAGCTCAATTGTGGTCCGCCGAATCCTGGCATCTACCACACATAAGAGGAGCGTCGTGAAGGACAGGACGTCCCACACAGGTTTGTTGTCATCAGCCGTATTCCTTGCGCTCTCGATGCTATCCTGCCAGACTAAATCGACGAATCCCGAGCTCCAGTCATCCGACTTCAAGGCTTTTTCGAGCAAGTGCGTATCAGCTGGTCTCACCGGAGTATCGGCGACCGACTCGATATTCACCTGGTCATATCAAAGTTCACTCGTCATCGATTTTTCTGTTCGTGCAAATTGTTGTCCTGATTCTGATCGGTTCTTTGTGAGTCACGCGATCGCGGGCGATACGATCGTGATCACGGCAGCCGATACTGCGGGCAATCTCTGCCGCTGTCTTTGCACATACATGATCCACGCTGAAGTGAATGGACTTACGCTGGACCGTTACATCATCCGCTGCCGAGCCGGAAACGATGCAGTTATGATCGATCCTGTCCATCTCGTGGAAGTTGTTCGCAGTTCGGTCTATTAATCAAACGCAGTTTAGAAGAAGGAAACGAGACTATGAAAGGAAACATCTGTCCCAAGTGCGGCAACGCGGTCATGCCGTACAAGCGATTTATCCGTGAGGCGGAACCGTACAAGAATTCAAAATGCGGCAGTTGCGGCACGGAGCTGCGCCGCAGCAGAAATGTCTACGCATATCTCTTCATAATGTGCGTGCTGGCGACGGTTGCCATCGTCCCCGTCCTCATCCTGTCAAGGAGTGCACAACTATCGGATTGGATCACCATCGGAATCACCCTGGCGCTGCTCCTTGGCTGGATGCTCCTGACGAATTATCTGGCCTGGCGGCTGATAGGCTGGGTGGTCGTGGGAGAAACAACGAAGACGCGACTTTTATGACCATTTCTGTTCGCGTTCAACAACATCGGCAACAAGAAACCCCGCGCTCTCTCTCCCTCCAGTACCGAGAGAAGGATTGAGAACTACGCGGGGATTGTTGTCGCGATTCAGAACCGCAATTGAATGATCAGATCACACTCTCCCATTCCGGCGAGGCCTGAACGGATAGTAATGCGGTTCCCATTGGGCCTTTTTGATTATCCTTTCAAGTTCGTCATCACTTAACAATCTGCCAAGTCCTGATTCGCGTGCTTCGATTGCGACCGCTTTGGCGACACGCAAAGAGACATTCCTGATATCCTTCAGGTCCGGAAGAAGCATATTCCTGTTGTATTGCTCCTCAGTAACCATGGAGCTGAGTGCCCTACTCGCCTGCAGGAACATCTTCGTGGTTATTTTCGTCGCCTTGGAGACAAGTGCACCCAGGCCGACGCCCGGAAAAATGAACATGTTGTTGCATTGTGAAGTGACGAAGGTTTTCCCTTCATACTGGAACTGCGCAAACGGGCTGCCCGTGGCGACCAACCCCTTCCCTTTCGTTGCGGCGGCCACTTCCTCTGCAGTGCACTCAGCCTTTGACGTCGGGTTTGAAAGCGCGAAGATGATGGGGTGTTCATCGTTCTTCGCCATTTGCGTCAGGATTGCATTGTTGAACAGCCCGAACTTCGCCGTCACACCGATCAGTACCGTCGGCTTTGCGTTTCGCACAACGTCCATCAGTGAAATCGACCCGGGGGTCTCGAGTTGCCAACCGGCAACATTCGCCCTCTTCTGTTCAAACCGCTTCTGATATTCCGTCAGACCGGGTGTGTCGTCCATCAACAGGCCCGGAACATCGAACGCGAATATTCTTTCCTTCGCCTCATCGTCGGATAACCCTTCCTCGATGAGCATGTTCTTGATGTTGGATGCAATACCAAACCCGGCCTGCCCCATTCCGACGACGACGAATCGCTGGTCGCGGAATCGCTGCTTTTTGATTTTCATGGCTGTCATCAACGCTGCGAGCGCAACCGAACCGGTCCCCTGGATGTCGTCGTTGAACGAAAGAATGCGATCCCGGTACCGCTCGAGAAGCTTGAACGCCTTGTGCTTTGCAAAATCCTCCCATTGGAGCAATGCGTTCGGGAAGTTGCGCTTCACACCCATGACAAACCGCTCGATGAAATCATCGTACTCCCGGCCGTCGAGTCGCTTTTCGCGTTACCCAAGATAGAGCGGATCGTTGCGAAGCTGTTCGTTGTTTGTGCCGACATCAAGGCAAATCGGGAGGCAACACGCCGGATGCAGTCCGCCCGCCGCGACATAGAGGTTGATCTTCCCGACGGGAATTCCCATTCCGTCCGAGCCAAGGTCGCCAAGACCGAGAATCCTCTCGCCGTCCGTGACAACAATCAGGTTCACATCGGGAAGGCTGACTTCCTGAAAGATCTTGTCAATGTTCGCAATGTTGTCGGGGCTGATATAGACGCCGCGGAAATGCCGCGTAATGTGACTGAGCATCTGGCAGGCCTTGCCGACGGTGGGCGTGTAGACGATCGGAAGCATTTCCGTCAGATGTTCAGCGAGGAGACTGTAGAATAACGTCTCATTCCTGTTCAGAAGCGCTTGAAGGAAAATATACTTTTCAATTTCATCTTGCTTACGGGTATACATTTCATAATTGCGTTGCCGCTGCGTTTCGATATCTGAAATACGAGAGCGAAGGAGTCCGCCCAAAGCGAGACTCAACCGCTCTTCCCTGCTGAATGCGGACCCTTTGTTGAGAAACGGATCGGTGAGGAGTTGTCTCCCCTGCAGGGATACTTCGATGTATTCTTCACTCGTTAACGGATCAGTTTTAATGGAAAACGTTTTCATTGTTGTATTCTCCCTTTTATACTGCGTTTCAATTTACCCAATAATCTCTGTGATAAACAAGTTGTCGATCAAAGAGCAGTTCAGAATGAGTGAACAAGGCGATGAGAGATAGAGGTAAAGGTAGAGGTAAAAGAAGAGGTAAGCGGAAGCGGCGTCCGGGCACGAAGCAAACTTGTTTCGATTGACTATCCAGAATTTGGGAAGTACCTTAGACGACAATCAATTTGAGGAGTCCAGGTATGTTTGAAAATCTAGGGATCGGAGAAATACTCCTGATTATGCTGTTCGTTGTGGTGTTCTTCGGCGCAAAAAAGATTCCCGAAATTGCCAAAGGTCTGGGATCAGGAATCCGGGAATTTCGAAAGGCGGCCCGCGAAATTCAGGAGGAATCGGAGAAAGACACAAAGAAAGTCGAAGCGAACAACACAAAGCAGTCGTAAGCCAATTTCCAGCGAGGTGTCACGCACAGGTTGTAGAAGCTCATTGGAAACAACGCCATCCACGTTGCCGCCTCCTCACGGCTTTAGCCCACGTCCGATTCACAATAATGAATACCATTATTTCAAAAGGTCGAATCGTGAAAAGACT
>DATDNS010000163.1:0-2468 GCA_036518155.1 Bacteroidota bacterium | reverse complement strand
CTCGACATCGATACTGATTCCTTCCCGTCTGCACGATTCGAGGACGTCATAGACATCGTTCTTTTCCCTTTCGTAATCTTCTTCCGGATTGACCCTGCGTTCGACCGTGAAGGAGCAGAACTCCGGGACGGCGTTGTAGTTGATTCCTCCTTCGACGCGGCCCCCCAGCATAAGGATTGAGTGGGCAGACTCGGGGGGTTCGATGTGGTACTTCGTCTTGCGTTGCTCGACCCGGGCCTTGAGTTTCTGGAGCGCTGTCGCGACCTTGAGCATTCCTTCAAAGGCATTGATACCCTGATGCTGCAGAGCGACGTGTGCCACTTTGCCCCGTACAGTGACGTTGAGCGTAAGAGCACCGCGGCTTGCGTTCCATACGACGCCGCTCGTCGGTTCGGGATTGATCATCGCGATGCCTCCTTTGCCGAGGACGCCGATTTGATCGAGATACGCCGCACCCCCCTGACCGCCCGATTCTTCGTCCGGGACAACGCAGATGCCGAACCGTCCGTTGCGCGGAAGTCCAAGCTTCTTGAGTGCGTACGAGGCATACACCATTGCGGCAAGTCCGCTTTTCATGTCTGCCGAGCCGCGCCCGTAGAGGAACCCGTTCTCGATTCTCGGCGAATATTGTCCGGGATTCTGGGCAGGGACGACGTCGTAGTGGCCGTGAACGTACACGGTCCGCTCCCCGCTCCCGACGAAGCCCACCACATTCGTTCGGGGCTCGTGTTCGTGCGGCGGCGCATCATATGTCTGGTACGTCAGGCCCAACGAATCCAATTCCTTCCGTATTCGTCGCACGCACACAGCGTACTCTTTTCGCGGAGGATTCTCCGAAGGGATGGCGACAAGATCGCCCGCAAATTGCACCATTGCGGATCGATGCGGTTTCAACGTATCGAGGATCCGGGGAAGGAGGGAAGGGGTCATAGGGCTCGGAAGTTCATTTGAAGAAGATAAGAAGAGAAGCGATGTGTACCAAGCGGCTTGAGGAGTGGAAATGTTCAGGCAGGAATGCGGGTGCCTAGTCCGGTGCAAACGGTTGTTCCATCCCACAAATCCACGAGAAGAGGTAATCTTCAGGTTTGGACACCAAACCATGCTTGATGGGATTGTTGTGGATGTACTCCAAATGATTCAGGCAATCGTCTTCGTCACGAATAATGTGGTCGCGAAACGAAGATTGCCATTTGAATTTGGGAAAATTGTGATGGATCCCGTGGCTCTCGATGAATCGCTCGTGGAGGTTCGTGAGAACCCCGACCACTGCAGGCGATGATATACATCATCGCCTGCGGATGTCTTTGCAAAATGGAGATCTCGGACAAACAACTCCACCAAAATTGGGTCTTCAAAAAACGGATGCCGATCAGACGTTACCGTGGTAATGAAATACTCCGCTCCTTCTTCATAAATTCGTTTCTGGGAATTACGATGGAGGGTCTTCATACGATTGTCACAACGTGCGGAAATGCGGTTACGCTCGCGTTGCAAAGGCGGGGAGACGAATGCTACAACAAGAGTGTCCTACGAACGGGCCTTGATGTTTTCGAGACAACGACGCCAACGCTCGTTCAATTCTCTTATGTCATTGATGCCGTCGCTGAACAGCGGGGTATACATCTTCTTGCCGGTCACGATCACCTGGATCGAATACGGCCCTTGTTCTTTTCTGCTGAGGATGAGCTTGACGGGTTTGCTTTCGACCTTGTAGGATTTCTCGACGCGCTTGTTGATCTCCAGCGGAAGAAGGGTGTCCAGTGTGCGGGGTGCTTTGTCCATGGTGTGATTCCTTTCCTGACAGCCTTGTTGCGTAATCTTCAGAATGGGCGCTGCCATTGTCAATCTACACATATCCTCCCGACAGGTCAAGCTGATCTTGCCGTGGCTCACGTTGGACACATCGCATAGTTTTGACTACACAGCCTGCCAACAAAGGTGCCGAAACTGTGACGCATTGAGGAATTATCCGTGTTAAAAATGGGAACAGTTGCGGCAAAGAAATTGTATCATAATCCGTGGAAGCGGGTCCGGAAACATTATGAAATCACATCTCCTCATCCCTGGCTTGTTGGCAATTCTCCTCTTCACTGGCTGCTACACGCAGCTCTACGTGGAAAAAGAGAGGCCGGAGATTGTTCAATCGGAGCCCGTGATGGTGCCGTTGCCGACCGCGGATACAATCACTTACATTTATTACCCCCAAAATGAATTTCTTCCCATCGACGGAGTGACGGCTGAATCGGACAATCCATTGGTGCCTGGATCGGGTGAAATCGAACAACAGCCGCAGGCAACGGACGAATGGCTTGTCAACCCGCTGCCGTTTGGACAACAGTCGGATTGGGTGGGTGAGCACACGACGTACACAATCGAGCCCGGATCTGTAATTCTCATTGATCTTCTTCCGCGCTCCCAGCCAATCCAAACCATTGGCGTCCCCACGGGCCCGTTCAATACCTGGCACA
>DATDNS010000162.1:0-2301 GCA_036518155.1 Bacteroidota bacterium | reverse complement strand
CCGCCAGGATGATTTATCTCAGGCGAACGGAAATTGCCGAGATAGTGATGGACCGGTACAAGAAATTCTACACGATCCTCGTCAACAAGTACTACGTGGACGAGATCTACGATGCGGCAATCGTCAACCCGATCGTCAACGTATCTGACAAGTTGCTCTGGAAGGGCTTTGATGTCCGGGTCATCGACGGCATCGTCAACGGTTCGGCTGGTCTCGTCGCTTTTACGGCGCAGCGGCTCAGGAAAATTCAGTCCGGAATTGCTCAGAACTATGCTATTGTTTTCATCGGTGGGATCGTCGTGATCCTCATCTGGCTTCTCATGAAATAACAGACGCAATCGTCGAAGATGCTTTCCACCATTATCGTATCGCTGGTTACGTTTTTCCCTCTTGCCGGCGTCGTCGTGCTCTTTTTCGTCGACCCCGAGAGAAAACAGGCAGTCAAACTGGTTGGCGTGGCCACGTCTGTGGTGACATTTGTCCTGTCCCTCCATCTCTTTTTCCATTTTGATTCGCAAGCCGCAGGGTTCCAATTCGTCCAGCAATTTATCTGGATCAGCGGACTCAACATCAGTTATCACGTCGGCATCGACGGGCTGTCGCTGCTAATGGTCCTCCTGACGACCTTCCTCACCCCGCTCGCGCTGTTGGGGACGTGGAATTCCATCGAGCACCGGGTCAGGGAATACACGATGATGATCCTTGTGCTCGAAACCGGAATGCTTGGGGTGTTTGTCTCCCTCGATCTGTTCCTCTTTTACATCTTCTGGGAAGCGATGCTCATCCCGATGTACTTTATCATCGGGTTGTGGGGTGGACAGGAGCGGATTTATGCCGCGGTGAAATTCTTCCTCTATACGTTATTCGGAAGTCTGCTGATGCTCGTCGCGATCATCGCTCTGGCGTATTTCGCGTCGACGCTGCCGGGTGGCGCATTCACGACGAACCTTGTCGCCCTCTACGGCGTTGCAGCACGCATTCCCCAGGCGTTGCAGCTTTGGATGTTCCTTGCGTTTGCGCTGAGTTTCGCAATCAAAGTTCCGCTGTTCCCGCTCCATACGTGGCTTCCCGACGCTCACGTGCAGGCCCCGACCGCCGGCAGCGTCATTCTTGCGGGCGTTCTCCTCAAAATGGGTACGTACGGGTTCATCCGGTTTTGTGTCCCGCTCTTTCCTGCGGCGACGATCGAACTTGCCCCGTACGTCAGCGTTCTGGCCGTCATCGGCATCGTCTACGGCGCACTGGTTTCGATGGTTCAGACCGACATCAAGAAGCTCGTTGCGTATTCCTCGGTTTCCCATCTCGGCTTTGTTGTACTGGGGATCTTTGCGATGAACGCGGAAGGAATGCAGGGCGCGATCATCCAGATGGTGAACCACGGTCTTTCGACAGGAGCCCTCTTTCTTCTTGTCGGCATGATTTACGACCGGACGCACACCCGGGCGATTGCCGATTTCGGCGGGGTCGCGAAACTGATGCCTGTGTTTGCCACATTCCTGATGGTCGTGTCCCTTTCGTCGATCGGGTTGCCGGGACTGAACGGTTTCGTCGGCGAATTCCTGATCCTGCTCGGTTCCTTCAACTCCACGTTGCTTGGCAGCCGTGCGTTTGCTGCCTTTGCGGCACTCGGTGTGATATTCTCAGCGGTCTATCTTCTCTGGATGTATCAGCGTGTGATGCTCGGCCCGGTAAGGGAGGGTGGCCTGTATAACGGCCACGGGCTTGCCGATCTGAACAGGCGCGAAATCGGCACGTTGATTCCCATCGTGATTTTCATCGTGTGGATTGGCGTCTATCCCGGCACGTTCCTGACCAAATCCGCCGAAGTTGCCAAACGCACCGTGCAACTCATCGAAACAACCCAGCGCGGCGCGCCGATACGTTTTGCCGGTGTGCCGGCTCCCCGATGAATCGCACGTCGACCGGGATTGTCGGCTGTTAAGGTCCGTCCTCCATGACACACGCAACCGAAAAGCTCAAACGATCGTGGACCCTTGGCTCGTTTGCGGTGCTCTCCCTCGTGTCCATCGTGTTTTTCAATGTCTTCTCCAAAGTTCTTGACCAGGAGACCGTTGTTGCAGTAGACGGTCGGTGGATCATCCCGTTCGTCGTCCTCTTAGCCAGCATTGCGCTGGGTCCGTTCATCAATCGCAAGTGGTGGGACAGGAATTATGCGTATGTGTCCTACGGACTCGGACTTGTCGTTCTGGTGTATTATCTCTTCTTCCTGGTCGTCCCGGCCCGCATGCTGCGGACATTCTACGAGTATGTGAGTTTCATTTCTCTCATCGGTTCTCTTTT
>DATDNS010000161.1:0-2869 GCA_036518155.1 Bacteroidota bacterium | reverse complement strand
AAACAGTAATGCGTACTCACTCCGGGCGCTTGCGATCGAACATGCGTGTGAACCCGTCGACCTTGGGGTTGCGAAAGACGATGAAAAAGAATTACTGGAAAAAATTCAGAGTGGCCTGCACTACGACATCCTCGTGACCTCAGGAGGCGTGTCGGCCGGGAAGTACGATTATGTGCTCGCGGCGATGAAAAAGGCCGGCGTTGATCTCAAGTTCTGGAAAGTCAACATCAAACCGGGAATGCCGTTGGCGTTCGGCATCTTCGTGAGAAACGGGTTCAATGTCCCTGTATTTTGTCTCCCCGGTAACCCTGTCTCGACGGTTGTTACATTTCTCGAATTCGTGCGCCCGTGTTTGGAAACGATGATGTCCATCAGTGGCAAGGACACCCGACTGCATCTGCGGGCAACATTGGAGCATTCCCTGAAGAAGACAGACGGGAAGCGCCACTATCATCGCGGGATCCTCGAGAACCGGAATGGTCGGCTTGTCGTTCGCTCCACGGGAAATCAAAGCTCAGGGGTGTTGTCATCCATGGTCAAGGCAAATTGTCTTATCATTCTGAGAGAGGATCAATCCTCGTTTGATGCCGGCAACGAGGTGGACGTCGAATTCCCGTTGTAACCGGTCGGTCCAAATTCATGATAACCAGAACAATCCAAAACAGTGACGCCATGAAATCAGCGCTGATTCTGCTCCTGTTCCTCTGGGGATGCACTGAGAAGAAAACTGACAAGATGTTTGACACTGCGAAGCAGGACGTCCGGGTGATTGAAAAAGAGATTGCGGACTATCATACTGCTCTCAAACGTGCCTATAATCACCGCGGCGTGAATACTGACAGTCTCGTCGATGCATATTTTGACCCGGATGTCTATTATGTGACGTACTGGGGAAATTCAGAACCGATCGATACGACAAAGAAGAGACTCCGCGATGCGTTGCCGCGCGTAAGCGACTACGACAATCAATACGAAAGCCTCAAGGTACGAGTCTACGGCGACGGGGCATACGCCTTCTTCATCCTGCGGCAGAACTACAAAGTTGATGGAAATCCGCTCGAGGAGTATCTGCCGACAACCTATGTCCTTGAGAGAAGGGGGGACCGGTGGATGATCGTCCACGCCCAGCGGACCTCCGATTATCAGACGATGGAACAGTTGGTCGCGCTGTCACGTTCAATTCAGTCGAAGACTGCCGGGGAATCGCAACGGTAGGATGCTCCTTCCGTCTCCGGGTTCGGAATCCGTTCTTGCCGGAAAGGTGTTAGGCCCGGGACCGATGTGCTCACTAGCACACGTTTACATCGGGAAGAAGGATAGTTTCAAAAATGAGTGATGTCCTGACATTTACGGCGCGCACACGGTTGTTCCGTCATGGGACTCTTTGAAAAGAAGCTGGAAATAGTTGGCACGAACAGGTACGGCAAGCCGAAACTCCCACCGGGACAGGAGGGTACAGGCAAGTTCCCCGTACTCACCTACGGGCCGACACCCGACATCTCCACGAGGCGCTGGAGCCTCAAGGTGTGGGGGCTCGTCGATGAACGGTCCTGGTCGTGGGAAGAATTCATGCAGCTTCCTCAGACGAAGCTGAAAGCTGATTTCCATTGTGTGACTCACTGGAGCCGTTTCGATGACGAGTGGGAAGGTGTGATGTTCAGAGATCTCTGCGCTGCTCTCAACTTGAAACCTGGTGCGAAGCACGTCATGCAGCACGCCTATGGCGGATACACGACGAATTTACCGTTACGCTGGATGCTCGATGAAGACGTGATCCTCGCTCACACGTTCAACGGCGCACCGTTGCCGTCCGACCACGGAGGACCGTTGCGGGTCTTTACACCTAAACGGTACGCCTGGAAAGGTGCCAAATGGCTGAACGGGCTTGAATTCCTTGCTGAAGACAAGCCGGGATTTTGGGAAATGAACGGCTACAGCAATTCTGCGGACCCCTGGAAAGAAGAGAGGTTCTGGTAATTTCACCAACAAAAATCCATGACCATGAAAAGTACAAAGACGCTGACGGCTTGTCTCTCTCTCCTGTTTCTGGTAGTGCTTGCCGGGTGCGCAGCCCGGGCAGACCGGGCCACGCGCGACGACAAGCCACAAGAGAAGGGGATACCCACGGGTGAACAAGGTTTGCGCATTTCACCCGGTCATTGCCGTATCATCGGCACCGTGATATTCATCGATACTGCTCTGGCATCTTCGGGCCCGTGTTCGAAGGCGCCGTGTCGGACAATTGTTCGCGTGGATTCCGTCCTCGGTTACGGATCGGCGTTTGGCAATCCGGTTGCCCGGGGCGCGGAAATTTCCGTGCAATTCGGCTTCACGGTTGCCCCGACGACAAAAGAATTATTCCCCGCCATGACGCAACAGTATCCGGGGGTCGAAGTCGGCTCCACGATCAAAGGCGACCTGTTATCGAAGCAGGAAATGGAACATACCGGGAGCGGACAAGCATACCTGCTATACGATTACGCGAAAATAAACTAATCAATTCACGCTAACATCACCAATTGAAGAGGTTGCACATGAATCGAATGCCACTGTTGCGAGTGTTCGCGGGCCTGATGGTCTTCGTCGTGTTCCTGGTTATTTCAACGGAGACCCGGAAACCCGGGTTTAGGCCGGCGGAATTCGAAGCGGCTTCAAAAGGTACACCAGAAGATCCCATTGCCCGCGCGCGTCAGGAGTGGATGCAACTCCGAGATCCTGTGACGAATCAGATCCCGCCGGGCATACGGGCAAAAGAACTCGCGTTCGCGAAATCTCTTCCTTCGAAGGAGACGCTGTTGAAATCTGGTTTGCAGAAGGGGGAAGTACTGACGTGGGCTTCGCGCGGACCTGTCAATCAGGGGGGAAGGAC
>DATDNS010000160.1:0-3517 GCA_036518155.1 Bacteroidota bacterium | reverse complement strand
GGCATTCAAAGCCTATAAGAAAGAGTTTATCTCAGAGCGCCACCGGCATCGGTACGAAGTAAACAACAAGTTCAAGAAGAAACTCGCGGAGCACGGGATGCTGTTCAGCGGCGTTTCGCCGGACGGCAGTCTCGTCGAAATCATCGAGTTGGCCGACCATCCGTGGTTCGTCGCAGGACAATTTCACCCCGAATTGAAATCGAGACCTGTTCTCCCCCATCCCCTTTTTCGGGATTTTGTCAGTTCGGTGAAAGAGCGGGCCGATTCGAGAAATAAGGAAGCTGCAAAGTAAGCAAGGCGGGTATTTTCGGACCTGGCGGGATCGCCCCAGATTTCATTTTGTGTTGTGCGGGCCTTGCGTCATTTGGTCAACAGCATTTTGGTTGTCACTGCATTCGTTCCCACCTGCAGACGGGCAAAATAGACGCCCGAAGCAAGCTGGCCCCATCGATTCTCAGAACTGTTCCACGTTACGGCGTAAGTCCCTCTGGTTTGAACCTGATCCACCAGCCTGCTGATCTCTCTTCCGGCGATGTCGTAGATGGCAAGGCTGACGCGGGCATCTTTTTTGAGCTCATAATTGATTCTGGTCGACGGATTGAACGGATTGGGATAATTCTGACCAATACTGAAATCGGAGGAAGATACCCCAGTTGGCGCATCTTGAGAATTCAACGTAAGACCGCCGGATGTTACATCCACGAGGTTTGCCCCCGGATCTGCAGCCACAACATTGTTAAATGAGTAGGTCTCGGTTGCTGTGGAGGTGATGTTTTTCGAGATGGTGACTTCGGCAATTGTTCCGCTTCCGCAGGGGAAAAATGACAGATCGGAACTCACGATAACGACACTCAACGTGGAATCGTTCAGTCGATTGCTGGATACCATCCAGTTTTCAGAGGAAGTTCTTCCGGAGTTTTGAATTCCCTGGAGCACGACATTGGAAGAGCTCCGGAACACGAACTGCAGTCCGGCAACGGGCTGGCTATTTTCAAACCGGATTTCGATCGTCAAAGAACTTTTGCTGGATGCCGACAACTTTGCACCGGCATACAGGCTACCACCGGTTAACGCAAAAACCAGGATCGAATTCCAGATTATATATTGTCTGACTTTTTTGACAACAGATGCTGTTCTCATTGTTTTCTCTCCCTGTTGCCGTCAGACAGTTCATACCACGTACCGTCTTATGACACATCGGTTTCTCCGGATTCAGTTTTCATAAACACTTGACATTAAACGACTTATGAAAATGCGAGTTCTTGATTGGAGAGTCTAAGCATTGTAATTTCTACAAGGCCGTTGAGAGACAACAGTTTCGGAAGCTCCGGGGCCGGTCATTCTTGGCAAGACCGCAGTGACCGATTACTATGACCAGGGTCATCAAGACCCGCCACAGTAAGGATTGCGCATTATGCTTATGGGAGGAAGAAATCCTTTCAGTCGACTGTCTGTGATGTCTCACTCTTGGGAAAAGAGACTTTCATGAGTTATCATAGCACCTAAGTGAACGCGCTCTCCGTTTTGGAATTAAATTCTTTCCCAAATCAGACGATGCGGTGGGCCGAAGAAGGATGTCCGTATTTCATAGTTTCTTCCCCCGCTTTAACAAGACGCTAACCCGGACTCGGAGAGTCTGAACCGAATCCGCCTCCGATTCGAAAGCTTCAAAGCAATCAATCGCACCGCCGCTCAATGAGAAGGGGTTCTATGCGAAAGTTCCTGGTGCAAAGAGAGAAGAACCGGGGAACGGGGACGAGAAATTGAATTTCACTCGTGCAATGAGTATCTTTTGCCGACCAATGCAGATTTAACCAGCAGCTGATAATTACCGAAAACACAGGCCCATCATGAAAACTCTCCTCTTCCTTACAATGTGTTGTTGTCTGCTTTCAGTGGCTCGTGCGCAGTTTGCAGATGTCATTTTCAAAAATGCAGTCATATGGACGGTGGATCCCCAAAAACCGTCTGCAGAAGCTGTTGCCGTTCTCGGTGGCAAAATTCTAGCCGTCGGCACAAATAAAGAGATCGACCGGCTTGCAGGGCCGAAAACGGACATTGTCGATGTGGAGGGAAAACTTCTGCTTCCTGGATTCATCGATGACCATACTCATTTCATGGGGGGTGGATTCCAACTCCAGAATGTCGATCTGCGGTACGCAGCTAACGAGGAGGAATTTACCCAACGCATCAAGGAACGTTCCGTGAAAAGACCGGGAAAATGGATTACAGGAGGCGATTGGGATCACGATAACTGGCCCGACGGTAAACTTCCAACGAGGGACCTCATTGATGCGTTCACGACAACAACGCCTGTGTTCGTGAATCGATACGATGGCCATATGGCGCTGGCCAACAGTTATGTCCTAAATCTTGCAAAGATATCGAAGAATACTCCGGATCCCCCGGGCGGGACAATTGTCCGGGATCCAAAAACGGGTGAGCCTACCGGAATATTGAAGGACGCGGCCATGGATGCTGTTTACAGCATCATGCCTGATGCAACCAATGACGAAATGCTTGAGGCCGCCAAACTTGCTTTGGGCGAAGCACGGAGATTGGGTCTGACAAGTATTCAGGATGTGTCATCCGATGCCGACGTTGCTGTCTATAGGAAATTGAAAGAAAGCGGAGAGCTCACCGCGAGGATGTATTGCCGCCTTCCCATCGGTCTTACCGAAAAGTATATTCGGGAAGGGTTGAAAGCGCATACCGGCGACGAGTGGGTCAGGGTGGGCGCGCTCAAGGCATTCGCCGACGGTTCACTGGGATCGTCAACCGCGCTGTTTGCTGAGAAATATGTTTCAGAGGACACGCGCGGTCTCGCAACGGACATTGTCCTCGACGGCCGCCTGGAACGCTGGGCATTGGCTGCCGACAAGGCAGGCATTCAGCTGTCAATTCACGCTATCGGCGACAGTGCCAATGGCCTCATGCTGGACCTCTTCGAGAAGATTATCCGTGAGAACCCTCAGTGGGATCGGAGATTTCGCATCGAGCACGCCCAGCATATTCGCCCGCAGGATTTTCAGCGATTTGCCGCGCTGGGTGTCATCGCTTCCGCTCAACCGTATCACGCCATTGATGACGGGCGATGGGCGGAAAAACGCATCGGCCACGAGCGCTGCAAAACGACGTACGCCTTTCGGACATTCCTCGATAACCACGTGCACCTGAGTTTCGGCAGCGACTGGACAGTTGCGCCGTTGAACCCGATACTTGGAATCTATGCTGCGGCCACGAGGAGAACAACCGAAGGTGCCAATCCGGGCGGCTGGTTCCCCGAGCAAAAACTTACGGTCCAGGAAGCGGTGCAATGCTATACGATCAACAACGCATATGCTGCGTTCGAAGAAAATGAGAAAGGGAGCATTACTTCGGGAAAACTTGCGGACTTTGTCATTCTCTCCGAGAATATCTTTGCCATCGACCCCGTCAAGATCGAACACGTGACAGTTGAAAAAACCATCGTGGGCGGAAAGACGGTCTTTGCAAAAAACCGGTAAAATGTTGTCGC
>DATDNS010000159.1:0-2021 GCA_036518155.1 Bacteroidota bacterium | reverse complement strand
CGGAGCCGGGATGATCAAGCAGGTGCTCACCTTCGCGCGGGGCATCGGTGCGGAACGGACGACGATCCAGCCGGGAGAAATCCTTGCCACCGTCGCAGAGTTTGCGCGAGAAACTTTTCCGAAACTCATCCGCATCGATGCTGCTCCTGATGACGGTGTCTGGTCGATTCGCGGAAACCGCGACCAGCTGGAACAACTCCTGATGAATCTCTGTATCAACGCGCGTGACGGGATGCCCGCAGGGGGAACGATCAAGATGGGTGCGGAAAACATCGTCTTTGACGAGAATTATTGCCTGATGAATCAGGATGCAAGGCCCGGACCGTATGTTGTCCTTACAGTTGCAGACACGGTGACAGTCATTCCCAAAGACAAAATGGAAAAAGTCTTCGACCCACTCACGAGGACCATCGACCACGGCGCCGTAGCAGGGCTTGGCTTGTCAACCTCATTCAGCATTGTGAGAAGCCACGATGGTTTCATCCGCGCCTCGAGTGAGCCGGAGAAGGGCTCTGAATTCAAAGTCTACATTCCCGCGATGGAAGCGACAGTCATCGTCCGGGATAATGAACAACGCAAGGACCTCCCGACGGGGAACGGCGAAACAATTCTCGTGGTGGATGACGAGGCGGCGATACGGGAAATTACCAAGGCAACCCTTGAAACGTTCGGCTACAGGGTGATCACCGCCAGTGACGGCGCAGAAGCGGTTGCTGTTTATGCCGATCGCCCGGACAGCATCAGTCTTATCTTCACCGACATCATGATGACGTGCATGAACGGCGACAGCGCCATCAGGTCAATACGGGAGCTTAACCCCGGGGTAAAAATCGTGACGACAAGCGGCCTCACATCCGTTGAGCAGATCCGGGAAAGCGTGGGAACGAACGATATCAGCTTTCTCCCAAAGCCGTACACTGCGGAACAACTGATCAAAACCGTGCATTCAGCACTCAGTGCGGGTTAGCGACTTACCATCACTTCGAGAAAGGTCTTGCTGTGTTCACCGACACCTCGCTTCAGCCTGGATTGGTCAACCCGTCCCGGAACGATGAACATCTGATATCCGGATTCGCCCTCCAGCTCGTCGACTATTTGACCAGGCAGTTATCGCGTCCCGATCTTGCACACGGAGTTCTTGCAACAGCACGGCGATTTAAATCCCTTGATGAGGATGAACAGTGGAAGAACCTTCCGGCGACGTACCTGGTGTTCGAACAATACCTGGTCGAATTGGATCCGTGCAAGAAGTTTCTGAGGGAACAACTCCGCGAGATTGTCAAGACGCGTTTTGGGCTTCTCGTTGACGCTCTCCCCGAGTTCAGTCTCATATTTCAACCTTCCGCGAAACAGGAAGTCCTTCTTTGCACAAAATTCCTTTCTGCCGTCCTCGACGAAGCGGCATCGTTTATCTGGGGGGATCTGCGGGAGCAGGTGCGCGTCACGGGATTGTGGCTGCACGGATCGCTGCAGGATCCGATGCCACCACTGGTTCAGGCGTGTGTCTCTTCGGTTCCGAAGGACGACCACGGCTGGGTGGCCTTGCTCAAGACGTTTTCCCGATCGATGTTTCTGTTGTTCCAGCGACGATTTGGTGAACGAAGCACATCCGGAATCTTCAGCCGCGCATACGGACAGATTGCCGATACGTACATTGCCCTCGAGACATTTCCGGCGGTCATCGACCTCCTTCCGGAGATCCTGCTGGACAGGGAAAAAACCGCTCTCTTCCATCTCGGGAGAATCCGCAAGTCGGTGACCGAACGAACCGACCAGCTTCACGAAATCAATGAGCAACTGCTGTCGAAGAACAAAGAACTGGCGGTCATGCGGGCGGAGCTCAACAAGGCAAATGACCGGTTGGAATTACGGGTCAAGCAGCGAACTTCAGAACTTGAGCGGGCGAACGAGAGATTGAGAGGGGAAATCGATGAACGCCACCGGGCTGAACTGGCCCTGCGGCTCTCCCAGGAATATGCGAGGAATATCATCGACAGCTCCCTCGATATGATCATTGCGGT
>DATDNS010000158.1:0-3164 GCA_036518155.1 Bacteroidota bacterium | reverse complement strand
TTCTTCCCCGCTTTCGCCAGCGCATTCACCTCGGCATGAGGTCCGCCAAAATATTCGTGAAACCCTTTCCCGACGATCTTCCCGTTCTTTACAACGACGCATCCGACCCTGGGATTCGGGAATACGCGGTGCGTTCCCTTTCTTGCAAGGGTGAGTGCTTCCCTCATAAAGCGTTTATCGATGCGTCGCTCTTGTAACAACATTCGATTCTATCCCTGAAAAACAAAAAACCCCGAAGAAATTCCTCGGGGCAGAGTACACCATTCCTGTCGTTCTTCTTTCATCCGGACTTTACCGTCGGCATCCGAATTTCACGGATTCAGTCCACCTTTCGGCGGAGTCGTAGGCTTGCTTCGAACGATGTCGAAGTCACTACCGGTAAGGAGTTTCACCTTCCCCGAAGAACCTAAATCACAACTGTATACGAAAGAACCGCGGAACGACGACCCTTGCTCCAACGCATCGTTCGGCTCCGCTCTGTGGTATGTATGGTACGCCTTTCTTATGTAGAAATCAAGCGTGCTGCTTGTGTCCTCGCTCGCAGTGCCAGGACATAATTCCTGACACCACGCCTAATTCACAAGAACAATAATCCGGAGATTGCAACGCGGGATGTGAGTTGACACAAGCGCACCAATGGCTGCTCGCCGCGGCTTCTTTTGGTGCTTCAGGAGGGCTGCTACTTTCGAAGAAACAAGTTTAGATCTGAGATGCTGCGTGATAGGAACTGCGGACAAGAGGTCCCGACTCCACGTGTCGAAATCCCATCTTCAACCCCTCTTCTTTGAACATCCTGAATTCGTCGGGATGAACGTAGCGATCGACCGGAAGATGGTCTTTGGTTGGCTGGAGGTATTGGCCAATCGTGAAGATATCACAATTGATTTTGCGGAGGTCTCCCATGACTTCGAGTACTTCTTCTGTCCGTTCCCCAATACCCACCATGACTCCCGTCTTGGTGGTGAATCCCTTCTGCTTGGCGCGCTGGAGTACTTGGAGCGATTGGGAATAATTTGCCTGCGGGCGGACGGTTCTATACAGCCTAGGAACGGTTTCGACATTGTGATCCAGCACGTCCGGCTGAGCCGCCAGAACGACATCGAGTGCAGTTTCGCTCCCTTTAAAATCGGGAATAAGCACTTCCACGCGAATTCCGGGGACTCTCTCGTGCAACAGACGGATCGTCTCCGCGAAAATCGGCGAACCGCCGTCTTCGCGTTCGTCGCGATTGACAGAGGTAACCACCGCGTGCCGAAGTCCCATGCGTTCAGCCGCATCGGCAACGCGTCGCGGTTCATCCCAGTCGAGACCGTATTCAGGACGGGCGGTTTTGACGGCGCAGAACCCGCACGACCTTGTGCAGATATCGCCGAGAATCATGAACGTCGCCGTGCGGGCATTCCAGCACTCGCCGATATTGGGGCAGCGGGCTTCTTCGCAGACAGTATGGAGTTTCTCCTTGCGCATGATTTCCAGGAGGTTGGTATAGTTTTCCCCTCCGGGAATCTTTGCCTTCAGCCATTCCGGCCTTTTCAGGCGGGCCGGCGCGGCAGTTGCCAAGGAACGTTCCTGTTCAGACACTTCCATTTACGATACCTTGTTGAAATCGAAATTCTCGAGGATCCATCGCAATCGCGCGAGGAATTGACCCGCGATCGATCCGTCGATGATCCGATGGTCGAACGAGAGGGTCAGGTAGACCATAGCACGGATACCGATCGAATCGTTGCCGTCGTCGTCCGTCAGCACAACGGGACGCTTCTTGATGGCGCCGATTCCGAGGATTGCCACCTGGGGCTGGTTGATGATCGGGGTTCCGATGAGCGTGCCGAACACACCGTAATTCGAAATTGAGAATGTGCCCCCCTGGATCTCATCCGGCATGAGTTTCTTGTTTCGTGTACGCACCGAGAGGTCGTTGATCGCCCTGGCGAGTCCGATAAAGTTCTTTTCTTCCGCCCGCTGAATATTCGGGACGAGAAGGCCGCTCGGTGATGCCACGGCGATACCAAGATTGACAAAATTCTTGAATACAATTGTGTCGCCTTCGATCGAGCAATTGACGGCGGGGAATTCTTTCAATGCCTGAACTACCGCGGAGGCAAAGAAGGGAGTAAACGTGAGCTTGAATCCCTCCCGTTGTTCGAAGCTTTTCGCATTGCGGGAACGATACTTGAGCAGAGAGGTCACATCGGCTTCATCCACCGCGGCGACGTGCGGAGAAGTCGCCACGCTCCGGAGCATGTGTTCAGCCATCTTCTGCTGGACGTTGTCCATCTGCTGAATACGGTATGCCGGTGCGGGGTATTTCTTCTGCAATTCGCCAATGTCGGCCTTCTGAACCGTAACCGGTGTGCGTTGAGGACTGACTTGCCGGGGCTGCGCAGACCGCTCCTTCAAGAACGAGAGCACATCGGCTTTTGTCACGCGTCCTGACGCACCGGAACCTGAAATCACCGACAAATCGTCCGGTGAGAGTCCTTCGTTTCGTGCAATAGTCTTGACGAGGGGTGAATAGAAACGGCTTCCGTTGAGTTTCTTCTCTGAGGTATGAGGAACGACCGCTGGTTGTTCCGCGTGAGCAAACTCAAGCGCTCCGGTGGTCTGGGCAGATTTGGCTGAAGGAGGCTGCACATTAGCAGTCGCATCGATCTTGACGGCGGCGTCCGTCTCAACATAGGCGATAACCGACCCGACGGGAACAGTATCCTGTTCCTGGGCAATGATCTTCGACAGAACTCCGGCGATGGGGGACGGAATCTCGGAATCGACCTTGTCCGTACTGATTTCCAGAATGGTCTCGTCACGCTGGATCTTGTCGCCCACCTTTTTCATCCATCGGAGGATCTTCCCTTCCTGGATGCTTTCTCCCATTTTCGGCATCACCACTTCAACTTGCATCAACGACTCCTCTAGTAAGCAATCAATTGATCCACTGCCGCCATAATCTTTTCCTTGCTCGGCAGCATCGCTTCTTCAAGTGCGGGCGCATAAGGAACCGGCATATCGAGGGCCGCTACGCGCAGCACCGGGGCATCCAGATGCTCAAAGCACTTGTTTACGATCCGTGCGACAAGCTCTCCGCCGAACCCTCCGGTAAGCGTGTCCTCGTGCGCGACGATGACCCTGTTCGTCTTCTTCACCGACCTGAATATTGTGTCCTC
>DATDNS010000157.1:0-6537 GCA_036518155.1 Bacteroidota bacterium | reverse complement strand
GTTAGCAAGTGCCGCGCAGGAGAGGGGGCCGTGCGGGAAGTGATCGATCTCATTCTGGAAAGCAAATCGCGTGGCGGATGAGGATTTTACTCCGAGACCGCTCAGTTCCTTGGAAAAGGAGCTCCTCCTTTGGCTTCTCCCCGCCGACCGGCCGGGTTACCGGGAATACCGTCCGCTCGTCGAATCCTGGCACGTAGCCGCCAAAGGCAGAAGAGGAGAGGGGAATTATATCCTGGCTGCGGAGGGGGCAACAATCGACAACGATTCTCCGTTGCCGCAGGTCTTCGCCTACGGGATTGTCGAGGCTGAGAACGGCAGAATTGCCGTGACATTGCGTGAACGGTCAAACGATCAGCTGGAATTCGAAATCGTCAATCTGAGCGGCGAATCCCTCCCGGGCATCCTCCGACAAGGAAGACGCTGGACGTATTCCCAGTGGCTTCCCGGGCAGCCGTGCCCTCGTTGCGGGGGGACACTTCGCGAAGTGACAATGAATACGGCAAAGGGGCGGCGATTCGTTCTTGCAATTTGCAGCAGAGACGAGCGGATATGGGTTTATGACGGGTTGAACGGGGTTAACCACCCCATTCCGCTGACGAATTTCTACAATGAACTTATGCTCCACGCAAAAGTCCGGGACCCGAACGTGGCGCTGAATTCGAGACGCTTGTTCATGGACCTCGGAACATATTCGGATGCGACATTGTCCCGGGCGTTTGTTTCGTACAATTCTTTCAGGACGAAAGTCGTCATTGAGGACGCAATACTAACGCCGGAAGATCAGAAGATGTCATTCTTCGGGCGATTACGGTCACGCATGTTGAAACACAAATCTCATGAACCCATCAATCGAGCGGGGTAAAGAAGTCATTCGCATCGAGACTGAAGCATTGGCGGCCCTTGAAGCGCGGATCAACGGGACGTTTGCCGATGCTGTCGAGATGATCTACAACTGCAAAGGGAGAGTCGTCGTCACCGGACTCGGAAAATCGGGACTCGTCGCAAGGAAAATCGTTGCGACAATGAATTCCACGGGGACAGCGGCGGTCTTTCTCCATCCTGCAGACGCCGCTCACGGAGACTTCGGTATGGTCCGCAAGGACGACGTCGCGATTTGCATTTCCAAGAGCGGCGATACGGAAGAGATCAGACAATTGCTGCCGATGTTCCGGCACATCGGGATGAAAGTGATTTCGATGGTGGGGAGCTCTGGTTCAACGCTTGCAAAGCAAAGCGATATTGTCCTCGATATCAGCGTAAGAGAAGAGGCGTGTCCGCACGACCTCGCACCGACCGCTTCCACGACGGCTACGCTTGCACTCGGCGACGCTCTTGCGATGGCATTGCTTGACAAGCGCAAATTCACAAAGGAAGATTTTGCAAAACTTCACCCCGGCGGGAACCTGGGAAAACGGCTCCTCCTCCGCGTTGAAGAAATGATGGCGTCCGGAAAAGACGTCCCGGTCGTGAAACAAAGTGTTTCGCTCACCGAGGCCATTGTTGAAATTACGTCAAAGCGACTGGGAGCAACGTGCGTTGTCGACGACGCGGGAACACTCGTCGGTATCATCACCGATGGCGACCTTCGCCGGCTTCTTCAACGAACGACCGACATATCGAACCTCACCGCCCTCCACGTCGCTTCGAAGAACCCCAAAACGATCCGGAAAGAGCTGCTTGCTGCCGTGGCGCTCGAAGAGATGGAAGATTTCAAGATCACTCAGTTGATTGTCGTTGACGGCGACCACCGTCCGGTCGGCATGCTCCATCTCCACGACCTTGTCAAGGCCGGCCTCGGAAACGGGGCTTCGGAGTGACTCAAATGCAGCTGCGTTTTTCGCTCTTACTGCCGTTGGCCGCCGTTCTCGTGTTGGCGGCGTGCGAAGAGAAGATCAAACCTTCCGTGTTGCCCACCGTTGACAGCAAGAACATGCCGCAGCAGGAAAGCTGGAACAGTCACATCGTCATATCCGATTCCGGAAAAGTGCGTGCCATCATTGATGCCGGCTATCTGAGTGTCTTCGAAGGTTCCCAGCAGACGCATATGAGCGAAGGTGTGGTTGTACATTTCTACAACTCGGAAGGGAAACAAACTTCGGTTCTGACCAGCAAGGAGGCAATCGTCGATGAAACCACGAACAATCTGGAAGCAATCGGCGATGTGCTCGTCGTCTCACCCGACAGCTCAAAACTGAGGACGGAGCATCTCTACTGGGACAACCAGCGCCAACTCGTCCACACGCCGGAATTTGTCCGTATCGTTTCACCGAAAGAAAAGCTCCAGGGACACGGATTTGAATCCGACCAGAATCTCCACAACTACAAGATCTTCCACGTCACCGGCCAATCGGTTCAACAATAACGGTATCCACGTTGCACGCTCTCATTCGATATCCTGCGCGTTGGTCAACCCGGGCGGTCATCCTCCTTGCGTTGTGCTGGTGGACTCCCGCCGGGGTCGCCACGGCGCAGCAAACCAAGCTTATTGAGCTGAAGAACGCCGATCAGGTCAATGGACTGATCGTCAACGGACAACAGGCACGGGAATTCATCGGCAGGGTCCATTTTACCCAGATCACCGAAACAGGGGAGCGCGTCTACTTATGGTGTGACCACGCAATGCAGTACCTGGCGGACAACCGTGTGGAATTGTTCGGCCACGTCCGGATCGTGCGGGATACGACAACGATCACTTCTGACGAGGGCAAGTATTACGGGAACGAGCGCCGTGCGGAAGTTTCGTCGAACGTCCGGCTTGTGCGCGGCACATCGGTATTGACGTCGCTCTTCGGTCAGTACTATGTCGACGAGAAACGCTCGCATTTTACCGGGAACGTGCATCTTGTCGATTCGACCTCTTCTGTCACGTGTGACGACCTCGTCAACGTCGAAAAGGAATCGACGTCGATCGCCACGGGAAATGTGCGCGTTGTCAACCTTGAAAATTCGGCAACGATATTCGGCGATTCACTCGTCCATTTTGAAAACGGCAAGTACAATATCGTACCCAGAAACCCGCGACTTGTCCAGATCGACACGTCGTCGCCGGGGAATATCGACACCCTTGTCGTCGTCAGTAAAGTCATGGAATCGTACCAGGATTCATCCGAACGGTTCGTCGCCATCGACAGCGTTGAAATGTCGCGGGGGGAACTGTCGTCGCGCAGCGGCAGGACGACGTTTTTCGTCAAGAAGGACTTGATTATTCTCCAACAACAGCCTATCGTATGGCAGGCGTTGAACCAGATCACCGGTGATTCGATTGTCGTCAGCCTTCGGAATAAAAAGCTTCATACTGTCTACGTCCGGGGACACGCCGTTGCAATCTCGCGGTCGGATTCCGTTTACCGCAACCGGTACAACCAGCTGACCGGCCGGGAGCTGACGATGTATTTTGCCAACGACAAACTCGACAGCGTGTTCGTGAACAACAATGCGACGAGCCTCTACTATCTCTACGACAACGAGAAACCCGATGGAGCGAACAAATCGAGCGGCGACAGGATCTACATCGATTTCCTGGAAGGAAAGATCAACCGGATCAAGATTGTCGGCGGCGTGCTGGGCCAGTATTTTCCGGAGAAAATGCTGTTGAACCGGGAAAGCGAATACAACCTCGATGGGTTCAAATGGTATGCTGTCCGTCCCCGGCGAAAGATTCTGAATATTGTGGACCAATCGTATGATTAGGAAAAAGGCTGTCAAGAAAACGGCATCCACAAAGGTGAAGAAACCCCGTGCCGTTGCGAAGACGCCATCGGTATCGGCGACGACGTACAACACGAAGCCGGAACCAGCCTCCCCGTGGGCAGGTTTTACACCGGCAATTCTGCGGACCGAAAGCCTTCTCAAGCGGTACAAGAAACGGACAGTGGTGAACGACGTGACGGTCGACGTTCGACAGGGCGAAATCGTCGGACTCCTCGGGCCCAATGGTGCCGGCAAAACGACGACCTTCTACATGGTCGTCGGCATGGTCCGGCCAAACAGCGGACACGTCTATATCGACAACGCTGAGATTACGACCTTCCCCATGTATCAGCGGGCGCGGCTCGGGATTGGCTATCTTCCCCAGGAAGCGTCGGTCTTCCGCCGCCTGACAGTAAGAGACAATCTCCTGGCAGTCCTGCAATTGACGAAGCTGACGAAGAAAGAGCAGGAAGAGAAATGCGACCGCCTCATGGAGGACTTCGGTCTTACACACGTTGCCAAAAGCTACGGGTACGTTCTTTCCGGAGGTGAACGAAGACGAACGGAGATTGCGAGGTCACTCGCTCTCGATCCGCGTTTCATGCTGCTCGATGAGCCGTTCGCGGGCATTGACCCGATTGCCGTTGAAGAGATCATGAAGATTGTCAAGAAGCTCAAGGAACGAAACCTAGGCGTTCTGATCACGGACCACAACGTCCACGAAACCCTCACGATCACGGACCGCTCCTACCTGCTCTTCGAAGGCAGGATTTTGAAATCCGGGACTGCAGAATATCTTGCCGACGACCCGGAAGCGCGGAAACTCTATCTTGGAGAATCCTTCAAGCTCGACAGGTACGATGTGGAGAAGCTGAAGATTGACGAGTAATGCGATGCGGTTGTACCGGATAACTGCGTTTGGTGCGGGTGAGGAACGGTGGAAGCGTGAGGTATCCGTGTGCAAAAGCCCGACCTCATACAGGATGATCGGGCTTTATTGTTGCAACGAAGAAGGGGGCTTAGTCGGATTTTTTTGGAGATTCTCCGGACTTGGCCTCGGATGAATTTGATTTCGTGTCAGCAGAATCGCTCTTCACCGGTTTGCCATCAACTTCCTTTTTTTCTTTTGCCAATCCTTCAGGTTTCTTCGTGCTGGTTGAACCTGAGGGGCTGCTGCCGTTTTTCTTGTAATCGGTTTGGTAGAATCCGCTTCCTTTGAAAATCAACCCCCCTCCGGTCCCCATAACGCGTTTTAGAGCGTGTTTGCCGCAATTGGGGCAAACAACGAGTGGATCGGCTGTCATCCGCTGGTATTCATCGAATGAATGTCCGCACTCCCTGCAAAGATATTCGTATGTCGGCATTGCTTGTTCCTGTCTTATTGGAAGCGGTCAAACGCTCCCGCCAAAGAGAATATACTTTCCATTTTCCTCTCTTTCAATTAGATTAACAATACTTAACGCGACAAAATTCCTCACGTGAACAACAAAGGAGATCCCCCATGCTTAGCAAATCAGTCCAGGATGCCATAAACGAACAGATTAAGAATGAGCTCTATTCGGGATACCTGTATCTCGCGGTGGCGGCGCATTTCGAGTCGACGAATCTCCCCGGGTTTGCGCACTGGATGAAGATCCAGGCGACGGAAGAAGTGAAGCACGCCATGAAATTCTTTGAGTACGTGAACGAGCGGGGGGGGAAAGTGACGCTCAAGGCGATCGAACAACCCCCTGTCGATTTCAAATCTCCCCTCGACGTCTTTAAAATGGCCCACAAGCACGAACAAAAAGTCACCGGCATGATTCACAAGTTGTATGAGCTGGCGCTGAAAGAGAACGACTACCCGTCCCAGGTCATGCTGCAGTGGTTCATCAAGGAACAGGTTGAAGAAGAAAAGAATGCCGAGAACATCGTCGAGCAGTTGAAGATGGCCGGGGATTCTTCCGCAGCACTCCTGATGGCGGATCGTCAGTTTGCGGCGAGAAAGGCCGATTAGGGTTCCAACCGCAAGGATGGGAAGCACACAGGCAAAAACCTTGATGAATGGAATGACCGGGCGATGAACAGCAAATCTTTCAGAAGCGCATTTGTGGTTTTTCACATTACGCTCGGGGCCGTGGTATTCCTGCAGAATGTCGGCACTGTGGTGCGGGCAACTTCCGGTCACCTCGCCGATGTGATGCGTTCGCACCTGCTGCTCCTTGCGATAGCAGAGGCGATCGCCGCGATTCTCTTCCTGCTCCCGAAGACTGCGAGAGTCGGGGGCGGGATTCTCCTGGCCATTTTTGCCGTAGCGCTTTCCATTCACGGAATCCGTGGAGAGCTGTCACTCCTGGTCTACGCAGCAGGAGTGGTGCTGGTGATGATCGAAGGGGGTACGTACAAGATGTAGCAGTGTACCGAATAGAAATCACCAGCCCTTTCTCAACGTTGCAAAAGCCATCGCAGGAATTTCCGGATGGCTTTTTCATTTTTGGCAATGTGTTTGAGATCTGCACTTGCTTCTCGCCTGAACATGAAGGATATTTTACGCGCGAGAAATCCGGACCACCTGTGGATCTCGCCCTCCCCAATACATCCGGAAGGCGCTTTTTGAAAGGGAGCTTGAAGCGTCTCACCCACTGAACAAACATCGCATCATTCGTCTGCTCAGATGCCTGAGGCCACGCACCGTGGAATGGTGTAAGATGTGTAACGTCAGTCCTGTTCGATAAGATAACAACGGCCAAATGTTTCTTCGTTTAGTTTCTATTTTGTTGGAGACACTTTTGCAGGGGTCCTCATGGCAAGAACAACTCTCGCAGTAACACTCCTTCTCACCCTCGGTTCAACGACGGCGTATTCGCA
>DATDNS010000156.1:0-4640 GCA_036518155.1 Bacteroidota bacterium | reverse complement strand
AAGTCTCGTCGCCTGGAAACACAAGATGGTCGGACCGTCGATCGGTGGACAACGGAATCCCGGCAGGTACAAGGATGGAATGGACAGGAGCGCTCTAAGCGCCGCCACCGACATGCCTTATACGATTCCAAATCTCCTTGTGAGTTATGTCATGGCCAATACTCCAGTCCCCATCGGGGCCTGGCGTTCCGTCTATGCCTCGCAAAATGTCTTCGCCGTCGAATCCTTCATCGACGAACTTGCCCACGCAGCGAAGAAAGACCCGCTGGAATTTCGATTACAAATGATGGACAATGCTCCCCGGTTGAGGAACGTCCTGCATCTGGCGGCCGAAAAATCGGGATGGTCAAAAGGAGCGCCGAAAGGGCACGGCCTCGGTATCGCGTGTGCATCCTGTTTCGGTTCACACGTCGCAGAAGTTGCCGACGTCTCAGTTGTGAACGGCAGGGTCAAGGTCCATCGGATTGTCGTGGCCGTCGATTGCGGGATTGCGGTTGCCCCCAACACGCTTGAAGCTCAGGTGGAAGGGGCGGTCGCTCTCGCGTTGACCGCAGCGATCAAAGGTGAAATCACCATCGAAAACGGACGAACGAAGCAGTCCAATTTTGACGCGTATCCGCTGTTGACGATCGACGAAATGCCAGTCGTTGAAGTCCACACCTTGAACAGTTATGAGGCGCTGGGCGGAATCGGTGAACCGCCTGTACCCCCTGTTGCACCGGCTGTATGCAACGCAATTTTTGCGGCGACGGGAAAGCGAATTCGGACGTTGCCGGTTTCCGGTCTTGGCTGATACTACGACGACCGTGTCGATTGCCGGCGGAGACGGTCGTTCGGTTTGACTACGGGCTCGCCGGTTTTGAATTTTCTGATTCGTCCGACAGACCAATCCTGTCCCTTGTCAAAAGACACGGCAGATGACATCTGTCACCCTCGTATTCAATTCATTCACGACGCACCGGGTGTCCATGGTTCGCACCGCAACTCTCCGGAGGGCCGTTGTGTTGCCTTCCGGCAGCGGCGGAGCGGACAACACATAATGCTGAGTTCTGAGTTCCATCACGTCAAAACCTAAGGAGAAGACTCATGGCCGAATCACTGCTTAGTTTCAGGAAGGTGGAGTGGAGGTGGGTATGGATCACGCTGGGCCTGTACGTTGTATTCTACTTTCTTCCAATCTATCTCATCGGCTCGGTCTTGAGACCCCACGTTTCCCAGCAACTGGACAATTCACTTCTCGCCATATGGTTCCTCGGAGGTATTTTCCTTATTTCCGCCGTCGCCAGCTACAAGTCGCGGGGTGTAACAGTATGGGAGTCGGTGATCTCTTCAGTTGGAGCGGTGGTTCTGTTGTTCATTGTTCGTCTCGTCGAGCGGGCCATTGCCGGAAAAGCTCTCACGTTTCAATTCTACAACTTCTCGCTTGTTCTCGGAGTGTTCTTCGCCTTTTCGCTCGTCGGCGCGGTTTGCGGCGAATTGATGCAGCAGAGCAAAGAGCAGGGCGAAGGAACCGTCGAAGGGAACCTTCCGACGGCCAGGTTCCAGTGGATCTGGGTCATCGTCACGCTGACAATGTACATCGTCCTCTACCTGTTCCCGCTCTACCTGTTCGGCGGCGCATTTTCGAGCGGCTTTCCCGTCCACGCACAACGGATGTTCAGCGGTACGTGGGTGTTTGCCGGCATTATTGTCACCGCAGGGCTCGCGGGGTTCATGTCAAAGGGCGTGACAATCTGGGAACCGGTCGTCGGGAGCATCGGGTTCATCTTCCTCGTCATTCTCATGAACGAACTGGCCCGCGTTCTCCACGGAGGATCGTTTCAGCTCAAAGTGAGGGACAATATCACAACGCTCGTGTTCTTTTTTCTCCTTTCACTCCTCGGATCCTGGCTGGGAGAACTCTGGCAAAAAGCTCTCAGGGGAAAGCCGTCGTCACCTTCTGCGCCTGCGCCACGGTAATCGCAGGACAACATTCAACGACACCATCATAGGGAGTCTGCGCCATGGCATACACATATGATGAACTGAGCAAAATGACTGTTACCCAGCTTCGGCACATCGCCGACGGCATCGAGCACGAAGCTACGAAAGGTCACAGCGTGATGCATAAAGAGCAGCTCCTTCCGGCTCTTTGCAGGGCGCTCGGCATAGAAGTTCACGCTCACCACAAGGTTGTTGGCATCGACAAGGGTTCCCTTAAAGCGGAAATTCGAAAGCTTAAAACCGAGCGTACGGCCACAATTCAGAAGAAGGACTACAAGCACCTCAAAGAGATACGGCGACAGATTCACGACCTCAAACACAAAATCCGAAAGTCGATTGTGTGATTCGACCCGCAAACGGCCATCGACCGTCGTGCATCACGATGATTTCCTACAGGTCTGTTCGCCGTCGGTCGCCTGGAACCATTGGATAGCAGGCGATGAAGGATCTCTTTTCCGGACAAGCTGAGCTCTACGCAAGATACAGGCCTGTCTATCCCCGCGCGTTGTTCGACTACATCCTTGGATTTGTGACACGCACAGATGCCGCACTGGACTGTGCGACGGGGAACGGCCAGGTTGCCCGCTCCCTCTCCCCGAGTTTCCGCAGCGTTCACGCCATCGATATCAGCGAAAACCAGCTGAGCCACGCGGTGAAAGCCGGGAATATCCACTATCAGATTTCTCCCGCCGAGCACACGCCGTTCAGCGACGACACCTTCAACCTTGTTACCGTCGCACAAGCGTACCATTGGTTTGACACAGCGCAGTTCTGCCGTGAAGCCAAACGCATTGCACAGCCGGACGCTGTTGTGGCGGTCTGGGGATACGATCTGGCTACTGTGGAACCCCGCATTGACCCGCTGATTCATCACTGGAACTACGACATTCTCTCGAAATACTGGGAGGCGGAGCGCACCCATGTCACCACGCATTACGAACACCTCGCGTTCGATTTCGAGCGGCTTCCATCTCGTGACTTTCAGATTATTGCCGATTGGACCCTTGATGAATTCATCGGCCATCTCAGGACGTGGTCTGCGTTGCAGACGATGATTCACGCCGTCGGCGACGGGCCTTTTCATGAATTCCTGGACGAGCTCGCTCGTGCGTGGACAGGAAGCCCCAGAAAGAGGTGCACGTTCCCCCTGTTTCTGAAATTGGGGCGTGTCAGGAAACAACGTGGCGATCACTGAGGATTTCCTCTTACAATGATTGTGATACAAATTACCCGATCCATTGCGTTTTGAATCCTTCATCTCTACATTGGTGTATTCCGATTTCCGAAGCTCACGACGACAATACGCGATAGAGCAGAGTCACCCGGACAACGTGCCCATTCGTTTACCATGAAGAATTCCAACGGAAAACAACATCGTACTATCCTGCAAAGAATCGCCCACCGCGTGATGCTTGAACGCGGTCTCCTGCCGGACTTCTCGCGTCAGGCACTCAATGAACTTGACCAAATCCACGGGCCGGCCCAAAAAGAAAACGGCTCAATGCGCGACCTCAGGAACCTCCTCTGGTGCTCGATCGACAATGATGACTCGCGTGATCTCGATCAGTTGACCGTGGCAGAATCGATGCCGTCCGGCTCGACAAAAGTATATGTCGCCGTCGCCGATGTGGCTGCGCTCGTCAGGAAGCAAACGGCGCTCGACGACCATGCGCGCCATAACACCACGTCCGTCTACACTGCAGCCGAAGTTTTTCCGATGCTGCCGGAACGGCTGTCCACCGACCTCACGTCACTGAACTTTGACGCCGACCGTCTTGCCATTGTCGTCGAAATGACATTTGGGTCGGACGGAACGCTTCTCGCTTCCGATGTCTACGAAGGGATCGTCAACAACCGGGCGAAGCTTGCGTACAACAGTCTTGCTGCCTGGCTGGACGGCACCGGCCCGCAGCCGAAGGAAATCGCTGCCGTGAAGGGTCTCGATGAGAATTTGAGACTTCAGGACAACGTCGCTCAATCGTTGAAGGCGCTTCGCCACGTCCACGGAGCGCTCGATCTCCAGACAATTGAAGCACGACCGGTGTTCGACGGCGACATGCTGGTGGACCTTGAACCCGACTCAAAGAACAGGGCAAAGGAAATCATCGAAGATTTCATGATCGCCGCGAACGGTGTCGTTGCACGCTTCCTTGCGTCCAGGAAGATGCCCTCCGTGCGTCGCGTCGTCCGGACGCCGAAGCGCTGGGATCGGATTGTCGAGCTCGCTGCAGAACACAATTTTCAGCTTTCCCACGAACCCGATTCGCGCGCCCTCGCACAGTTTCTTGTGTCGGCAAAATCCGCCGACCCGGTCGGCTTTCCCGATCTCTCTCTCAGCGTCATCAAGCTGATGGGAGCGGGCGAATATGTGGTCGAAATGCCCGGCGAGGACGCGATCGGACATTTTGGACTTGCGGTGAAGGACTACACGCACTCGACCGCACCGAACCGCCGATACCCGGACCTGATTACGCAACGACTGCTGAAAGCGGTTCTTGACGGCAAACCGATACCGTATACCGGCGATGAGTTGAACGAACTCGCCCGGCACTGCACGGAAGAGGAAGATGCCGCGAAGAAGGTTGAGCGGCAGGTCGAGAAATCGGCCGGGGCGATGTTGCTGGAATCGAAGATCAACAATCAGTTTGAAGCAATCG
>DATDNS010000155.1:0-7913 GCA_036518155.1 Bacteroidota bacterium | reverse complement strand
TCAGTGCCACGCGGAACCCGTCGAAATCATTCTGACAACGTGCCGTCGTCGGAAGCAGGACCAGGACAGCCAGGGCGATGGGTCGTATCGGGTTCATAGTGATAGAATCCACGTTACAAGCATTCCTGAAGAAGCCGAGCTGACCGCATAGAGATATTTTCCGTTGCGGGTCAGGAAGATTTGCGTGACTGTCTTCGCGAATGTCCACGAACGCTTCACCGAAGCCGTCTGGAGGTCGATTTCGATCACTTTGGATCCGTCCACGGGTAATTGATACGTCATATACAGGTTTGTGTCCGACAGCGCAATCCCGTACGGGTTGACTCCCTGCGAAAGATCTGCGGGACGCGCAAATGAACGGATCGAGTTGAAGGTACTAAGATCGAGCAATTCCGCATACCCTGCACCGGGCTCTGCGTGGAGGATGGCAAGCCTGTCTCCTGCCGGCGTGCAAAGCATCTCATTGACGTACGACCCGATTGTTTTCTCGGTTACGTGTACCAGGTGACCGGTTGACACATCATAACGGACGAACCGGGATGAAATCGGCCCGTCGAACGACGTTTCCATGAAGATGAGAGTGTTCCTATCGTTCGTCGTAAGAAGGGAAAAAGCCGGTTCTGTAAATGCGTTCTGCAGCGAGTCCAACACAGCGCCCGTCAGCCCGTCGGCCAGACGGATGGACCGGGAGAAATCTGCAATGCACACCGTGCCTCCGGGTCCGACAGCGAACTTCGGCCAACGATCCATGGGATAAGCGGCGTTCCATGTATTCTGAAGAGTCAACGAGGAGGCGTCGAACACCATCATCGTGTGGACAGAATCCATTGCCAGGCCGAGGAAGTAGAACCGGGAACCGTCTGCGCTTATACCTCCGCTCCCGGCGGGGTACGGCCAGTTAGGACTGAGACTCAGCTGGCGAACGACCGTGTTCGTCAATGTGGAGACAACACTCAGGTGTCCGTCGCTTGAAAGAACATATTCTTCATCCGCAACCGGACTGGGGAAAGCAGACTGGCAGTCGTCCACAGGAAAACGAGAACCGTAGGCCGCTGAAACAGGGTTGGAATAGGTGACAACGTCTCCGTTCCAGGTTCCAACCGAATATGCCGCCATCGCTCCGTACAGCGGACCCTGTGTGATGTCGATAAACGTTGTTGAATCCCTCGACAAGAGTGTATCGAGGACCTTTACCTGATTCGTCCCGTCGGTCGCGTGTTTTCGCACAATAAACCCGCGGAAATTGAGGTCGGGAGACTGCTGCCACGTTATCGTCGGATGCGTTTGCCACTGCACAGCGACGTTTTGCACAACCGTGGGGACCGTTTTATCGACAATAATTGGAGTCTCATACATCCGGCTCGGCGCCCCGATCAGGCCAAGAAGTCCCGCAGACTGATTGACATCATAGATTGCGAAAATCAGGAAATGCGGACCTTCGGCAAACGAATGGAGATCGAGCTTGATGACCATCCCGGCCGATACAGATTCATACAGGACAACAGTATCCATCAGGAAGGTGACTTTCGTGACGCCTGCCGCGAGGAACGAATCCGGAACGGTCAACGTCAACGACCCCGCGACGTGCTGACCGGGGGTGATGCCGCCCAGAGACACCGGGAGGACAGGAGGTACTTCGGGGGAATTCCCTTTGATGGGAGGGGGTTCCGTCAGCTCACACGAGCAGAGCAAAACGGACAACAGCACAACCGCAGAACAAAGTAATTTTGAAATCATCGGCGTCCGCCGGAATTGTGCGGATTGCAGAAAGGGAAGAGTCAGAAGAAAGAGGCGAGCTGCGGTATTCGACTACAACGAACAGGGAAAACGACGCAACGCCGACCCCCCAACCTCCCCCGCATTCACAACGATTCACTGAGAACAGCTGTTTACATTGTAGTGACCAGTCCCGAGAATATCAAGAGTCGCGAGACGTGGAGCAACATCGGCATTTTCATTGTTGAGAATCGTCGGATCTCGTGCAGATCCGGTCTTGGAATCGAACAAATGGCTGTTCCAAGGTCGAAGACCTTGGAGCGTGTCGAGCTTCAGCCCGACCTCTCTCAAAAATCCCATCAACTAAACTGGCGCCAAAACATGACCGCGGATATTGCCAGGCCAATGAGCGTAATTGCCGTCCTCACTTTTTTTTGCGGTACCTTCTGCGCATAGTGTGCGCCTCCATAACCTCCAATCACCGTGCCACAGGCCATGACGAAAGCGTCCGGCCAATGAATGAGACCGCTGATGATAAAATAGACTGCGGCGACCACGTTGATGAGGAATCCCAGGATTACCTTGAGCGTGTTCATTTCGTGGATGTCTTCGAACCCAAGCATGCCAAGCGATGCGAGCATCAGGATACCGATCCCGGCGCCAAAATATCCTCCGTAAACTGCGACAAAGAATTGGAAAAGAACCGACCCATAGATCCACTTTCTTGATGGGGCGGCATTGTGTGCCTGCACCGTCCGGATGCCGAAAATCTGATTGAACGACGCCTGCGCCATGAACAGAATGGTCGCAAAGAGAATGAGAAAGGGAACCATCGCATCGAACATCCTGGAGGGTGTCTGCACGAGAAGGATTCCACCGATCAGTCCGCCGAGAAGACTGACAGGGACGAAGAGTTTCAGCCACGGGAGAATATTGCGAATCTTATTCCGGTAACCGATGGTACCTCCGAGTGTTGCAGGGAGAAGCGCGACCGTGCTCGTGGCGTTCGCGTCAATGGACGGCAAGCCGGTATAGATGAGAGCCGGGAAGGTCACGAGCGTTCCCCCTCCGGCAATCGAGTTCATGAGTCCCGCGATGCAACCTGCAATGACCAGTACGGCGGCGTGGAAGATATCAAAGTGTGATGAAAGCATAATGGTTCAATATGAATGGCTCTGGAAGATCCTTTTGGCTGCACGGAAGGCTTGAATAATACTGAAACTCCAGTGGGATGTCAATTTGCGATGAAGCCGCGAGCGGGCGTTTCGATGCTATGACGGATCATACTGCTCAGCTCCGATGATCGTTCGTTTGAATCGTGCGCTTGTGGATTTCCTCATTTTTCCTGACCGTACCAGGAGACCACCTCCATCGTTCCACCGAGAAAGGAATACCGACCCATGAAACCAACCCGCAACTCAATGTTCCTCATTCTGACGATAGTTTGCTTCACCGGATTGAACGACCTCGTCGCACAGGACTCCACGAGACTCTCTCTTGCGACGATGAGCGATCCTGCGTTATTCCGCGCGATGAACGTTCCGCGTGTCTGGTGGCTTGAAGATAACACGGCGATGATCTTTGACACACGCAAAGCACCGGCAGAACAGGGGCTCGAGCGTCTTGACCCGAGAACCGGAAAACGGACCCCCCTGCTGGACTTTCAAAAGGCCCTCGGGAGTTTCAAAAGCCTCTTCCCCGACGGGAAGGCTCCGCGTCTCGGTCCGGTACCGAATGCCTTCAGCCAATCCGGAGCGTACGGTTACTACCTTATCGATGGAGACATCTTCCTTCTCGATATCAGGAACGCGAGTGTCGCACGTGTAACGGATACGAAGGAAGAAGAAAAAGCTGTGAATTTTTCGCCTGACGGTAAGAAACTCGCGTATGTTCGCTCAAACAATCTCTACGTGTACGATATCCCTTCAACGAAAGAGCATCAACTCACACGCGACGGGAATGAGACGATTCTGAACGGGACACTTTCCTGGGTGTACTGGGAAGAAATTTATGGACGCCAGGATATCGGATACTGGTGGTCTCCCGATTCCAGGTCCATCGCATACCTGCAGTCCGACGAATCGCAGGTTTCTCTCCGGCAATTCGTCAACATTTCACCGTGGACGCCAACGGTCACGACGCAGCGCTATCCCGCCGTCGGCGAGCACAACCCGGATGTCCGCGTAGGGATCGTTGACCTTGGCGGGACGACCACCACGTGGGTGAAGATCGATCCCAAACTCTACGAGTACGTCGAACGCGTTGCGTGGCTTCCCGACAACCGGCGCATCGTCGTCAGGATGACGAATCGCTTGCAGACTGAAGTCGATATGTATTTTGCCGACCGTTCGTCGGGCGAAGCAACGCACATCCAGAAAGAAACGAACGAAGGATGGGTCAACCTCACGGACGATCTTTATTTCCTGAAGGATGGGAAGCATTTTATCATGGCTTCCGAACGGACAGGGTATGAACATCTCTATCTTTTCACGATGGACGGATCCGTTGTCGGGCAAATTACCAACGGTGAATGGGCGATCCGCTCCTCGGGTGGCGGCCCGTACTGGCTCCGGAAGGCCGTCTCGGGCATCGATGAACGTGAGGGATATGTCTATTTTACCGCACTTGAAAAATCTTCACTGGAGAAACATCTCTATCGCATCAAACTCGACGGAAGCGGGATGAAGCGTCTGACGAAGGAAGACGGGACACACGCGATTACGATGAGTCCCGACGCGAAGTACTATTTTGACCGCTCTTCGAACATCAGCACGCCCCCGTCGCTCGCTCTTTATGAAGCAGACGGTACCAGGAAACTTGTGCTCGCGGAATCCGACCTCGCAGGATTCAAAACCTATGATGCCCAGTTCGCGAAGCTCACGCACGTTCCGGCAAGAGACGGATTCCAGATCCCCGTGTCAATAACGAAACCGAAAGACTTTGATCCCGCGAAGAAGTATCCCGTCATCGTCTCCGTGTATGGCGGCCCATCAGCGCCCCAGGTTGCGGATGCGTTTTCGCTGGGGGCCATCTGGGAAAATGTTCTGCTCAACAACGGCTACGTGTGCATGACGGTCGATAACCGCGCTGCCACAGCGGTCAGCAAGAAGCTCGAGAACCTTCTCCTCTACCGCACGCCGGGCGAGGTCGAACTGAACGACCTCGTCGACGCTGTCCGCTGGATGAAACAGCAGCCCGGCATCGACCCCGACCGTTTTGGCGTCACCGGCTGGAGCGGCGGGGGAACGAATACGGAGCTGGCGATGACGCGGTCGACGGAGTTCAAGGCCGGGATCGCGGGAGCCGGTGTGACAGACTTCCGCTTCTACGACACGAAGTGGGGTGAGGCCGCGATGAAGACGGAAAAAGAAAATCTGAAAGGGTACGAGGAACACTCCCTGCTGAACTACGCAAAAGACTTGCACGGCAAGATCCTGCTCGTCCACGGGCTGCAGGACGACAACGTGCAGATCATCAACACCTGGAGGTTCGTGGACGAACTGATCAAGGCGAACAAACTGTTCGAGCTGATGATTTATCCGATGCGCAAGCACGGCGTCGGCGACCCGGCCGGCCGGAGACACTTGATGAACACGGAGCTGGACTTCTGGAAGAGAAACTTGTAGAAGCACGGCAGCCACAAAGGACGCTAAGGATGCGAGCATGTCGTTCGGAACCGCCGTGTGCATTTTGGGGTTCTTCAATGTGTCCATTGTGACGTTTGCGGTCGTGGGTAATTCTTTTCCAATTGAATAGTGACAACAGAGGGAAATCATGGAACAACGAAAGTTGGGAACTCAGGGTTTAACAGTGTCGGCTCTTGGTCTCGGCTGCATGGGTATGTCCGAATTCTACGGCACCGCCGACGATAGGGAATCGATTGCGACGATTCACCACGCGCTGGACGAGGGCATTTCTTTTTTCGACACTTCGGACATGTATGGACCGTTCAAGAACGAGGAATTGGTCGGGAAAGCCCTCAAGGGAAGACGCGACAGCGTTGTCCTGGCGACGAAGTTTGGCATCGTCCGCACAAAAGATCCGTCGGTCCGCGGCGTGAACGGCAGGCCTGAGTACGTACGACAATCGTGCGACGGATCGCTGAAGCGGCTCGGCACCGACCGTATCGACCTCTATTACCAGCATCGCGTCGACCCGCAAGTGCCGATCGAAGAGACTATCGGGGCAATGGCCGATCTTGTCAAGGCGGGCAAAGTGCGCTTCCTGGGGATGTCTGAGGCGGGACCGGCAACAATCCGGCGGGCTCACCGCGTCCACCCGATCAGCGCGCTGCAAACGGAGTATTCTCTCTGGACGCGCGACCCTGAGGACGAAATACTGTCAACCGTCAGGGAACTCAGCATCGGCTTCGTACCGTACAGCCCGCTGGGACGCGGATTCCTCACAGGCCGATTCAAAACTTTCGACGACTTGCCGGCCAACGATTTCCGACGAAACTCGCCGCGCTTCCAGGGGGAGAATTTCAAAAAGAACCTCGGATTGGTTTCCCGCGTTGAGGAGCTGGCCAGGAAGAAAAACGTGACCGCAGGTCAGATCGCGCTCGCGTGGGTGCTGGGCCAGGGGAACGACATCGCACCCATACCCGGGACCACGAAGCGTAAACATCTCGACGAAAACATCGGAGCACTGAAGTTAAAGCTCTCGAAGAACGAGCTCGATGAACTCATTTCCGTCATACCGAGGAATGCGGTGAGCGGGCTTCGCTATCCGGAAGCCGGAATGAAGATGGTAAACCTCTGATCAGCCCGCCTTCGTTTTGTGCCGGCCGGGGATAAACGTGAGCGCTAGAGCGAGGATATTGCTTCCAACAACTTTTCGACGCACACATTAAAGTCGAATCGTTGTACGGCTTCGTTCCGCGCGGCGCGTGTGATCGACGAGCGCAGTTTTGCATTCTTCAGCAACAGGCAAACGGCCTGCGTTACCGCGTCGGTATCGCGCGGCTCCACGAGAATACCCGTCGTTCCGTTTGTGATAAGTTCGGGCACGCCACCGGCGTTGGTCGCGATCACCGGCACCTTCATCGCCATGGCTTCGATCACCACCAGACCGTACGTTTCCGAGAACGAAGGAAGGACAAACACGTCGAGCGCCGACATTAGTCGGGCGACATCGTTGGTGAAAGGAAGAAACGTTACACGGCGTTTGATTCCGAGGTCCGTACAGAGTCTTTCAAGATGAGCTTTGTAGCCGGGTTCTCCCGCAGTCTCATCCCCTGCCAGGAGAAGATGAACGGTTGGAAATTGTTTTGCCACCGCCGGTATCGCCCGCACCACCACCTCCTGCCCCTTCTGCGGATCCAACCGTCCGAGGATACCCAACAGAAGGGCTTTGTTCGGCAGCTTGAAGAACGAGCGTGCTTGTGACGTTCTGACACGCGCCGGATTGAATTCCCGAAGATCGACGCCGAGCGGGACAGTAACAACCTTTTCACCGGGCACGCGGGTAAACGTGAGGACATTGTTTCTCATCCTTTGCGTGAGAGAAATCCAAAGCGAGAGCCTTGAATACATCCACGTATGCACCGCATCCCGCTTATCGTAACCGGAATCCATTTGCTGGTAGAACACGAGTTTCGTTCCGGTGTGACCAAGGGTGGCAAGTGCGGCAAGATGGATGTCTTTCGACTGCATGAGAATGGCGATCGCGATCCTGTTTTCCCGGAGCACGCGACGGAGGCGGAATACCGACGCGAGATCACCGTACTTGAGCCGTGGCTCGATGGTTAGCGTCGCAAGACCCAGCTCCGAAGCACGCTGGTGAAGCGGCGACAGCGGAGGGATGATGACAGACATCTCAACGCCCCTCTCGGCCATGGCTTTTGCCAGTCGCAGCGTCGAGAGCTCCAATCCACCGAGTGAACGTGAAAAACAAATGACCGCGACCCGTTTCCGGACGGGTGTCGTGCTGATCGGGTGTTTACCCTTGCGATTCAATTTTTTGTAGGCGGTGGAATTTTTGGAATTGTGCACTAAAGGTAAGAAGTTATTCTGCGAAATGGCTTTGAGGACGTTGCGCAAGAATACATCACCGGAGTCCCCGGCATTGAGGTATTAACCAGCTGGAAAATCATCCAATGAGTCTGAATCCTTATTTTTTTGTTCCGGAATCCTGGGCCGCATTTGTCACCAACTTGACAAGCATCCAGATGTCCAGCGACCCTTGCTGGCTTCTGT
>DATDNS010000154.1:0-2352 GCA_036518155.1 Bacteroidota bacterium | reverse complement strand
GGCTCTCGATTTCCGTGAATTTCTTCCAGGCGCCGGGGTCCGGAAGGCAAAGGAAGTCATCCGCAGACATGTCAACCATCTGGACGAAGACAGGCCCCTGTATCCTGACCACACATTGATGAAAGAGGTCGTGAAGTCGTGTGAGATTCTGGCGGAAGTCGAACAGGCCGTTGGCAGCCTCGAAGAAGGCAGTCCCTAGCCGCCTCCCGGCCGTCGACTTCACGATATCGATTGCGATCCCTTGCGACCCCGCAACCTGCTCCACCCGGCGAAAAAAAGCGGAGTGCAGACCCTTTCCATATGCCGCAATGCCCGTGCTTTCTGATAGCATGGGTTCATTCGCGCGTCGATATTTCCCATAATAGTGAACTTGTCAACGTCGGAAAGTGTTATGGTATGCGACGACGGCGAGGACATCACCGAAGCCCGGGCCTGTTCTCTCGCGAAGAGGCCGTAGCATTTGTCAATACGCAGAACCCGCCGCCACACGCCAACACCGTTCAATTCTCAACGTTGCATTCAAGGAAAACAACTGTATCCTGTGATCGGGTATGATCAACCTTAACAAAATATTTCCCTGGCTTTCGATACGAAACAAACTGCTCATCGCGTTTGCGGGTCTTTCGATTTTGCCTCTCACCTTTGTCGGGGTGTACAGCGTTCTGACGAACGTCAGGATGATGAGGTCGATCGCGCTCGGTGAGCTTACAGAAGATGTCCAGACGATCCGCGAAAAATCCGAGAATTTTCTCAATGACGTTTATTCCGACTTGCGTGTCCTTGAAAATTCCTCGTTCGTAGAATCGTGGATGGAAAATACACGGACGGCGAAGGCGTCGAAGGCAAGGGCTGATTTGAACCACATTGCCAGGGAGTTTCTCGCATTTTCAAAAACCAAGAATGTATACTATCAGCTTCGGCTGATCGGTGCGGACGGCGATGAACTGATTCGGATCGAAAGCGGAAGTCCTGAAGATATGAACGGGGTGTACAAGATCGTCCCGACGTCGGATCTTCGTCACGGCCGTGAATCGTACTATTTTCTCATGGTGAAGGGAGTCGGGGAAGATCAAATTGCGTTTGCACCGGCTGAACTTCAAGGCGCGAATAACCTCCGCATTCCTGCAATAAGTTTCGCATTCCCGCTGGAAGCGGACGGACATCTCGTCGGTATTCTTGTTGCAAATGTCTTTGAGAAGAAACTCATCGAGGCGATCGAAAGCAGGAAGAGGTTCGGAGGCACAAGGAAAGTCGTTCTCATCACCGGTGATGGCCATTACCTTTACCGGTCCGACATGCAAAAAGACTGGAACAGACTGCTGGCGGCGCGAGGGGAGGATAATGTCAAGCGCGACTATCCAGAACTTGTTGCAGATTCGATCCTGTCGGGCAACGACGGGACAGCGACGGATGGAATGAAGGAAATCATCAGTTATGCACCCCTGTTTGGCAGCGGAACAAGAGTGCTCAGCGTGTCCAGTCAGTCTTCCTTCACAGTCCCCGTCATTGTATTTGAAAGCGAATCGGCAGACGTCATTCTTGGACCCGTGCGCGCTTATGCGCTCACTTACCTCGGATTCCTTGCGCTCTTTCTCCTCTGCGCAGTCGGTCTGGGATTGATCGCGACACGGCAGATTACGAGACCCATCGCTGAACTGCAACGCGGCGCCGAAGTCATCGCACACGGCAATTATGCGAATACCCTGAAAGTGGAAACACACGACGAAATAGAGAGACTTGCCGATCAATTCAACACGATGGCCGCTTCGTTGAGCGCACACGAAAGAGAAATTGAACGACATCGCACAAAACTTGAAGACATGGTGAGACAACGCACGCACGAACTTCAGGAGGAAAAAGGGAAACTCCAGGCTGTGCTCGATAATGTCCCGAGCGCCTTCGTCCTCCTCGACAGGTCGTTCCGGATCCAGACGATCAGCGCGGCATTCTCAAACGTCACAGGTCTTGCCCCGGCTGCAGCACAGGGACAAAGTCGTTTTCACCTGATCGGAGACCCGGAGGGGACGCTGGAGACCCCGTGGGAGCGGGCGGCGGAAAAGGGAGGGATCGAAAGCTATGTCCAGCAAATCGGCGGGGCGGAGGAAGGGGGTCGCTTCCTCGAGTATATCGCAATTCCCATGGCAGAGGATGGAGCGGTCAATGCTGTCCTTGTCATCATTACCGATATTACCAGGCGCAAACATTTCGAGCGGCAGCTTGTCCACGCCGAAAAACTTGCGGCTGCCGGCGAAATGTCGTCGATCATTGCGCACGAATTCAGGAACGCACTGACGTCCGTGAAAATGATCCTTCAACTCTTCGTTGAATCCCAGAAGGTCACGCGGGCGGAGA
>DATDNS010000153.1:0-2105 GCA_036518155.1 Bacteroidota bacterium | reverse complement strand
CTCTTCATCGCCTTCAAGGCCGGCAGAATCGAGGATTCCTGTTTTCTCATCCGGAGACTGGTCTGCATAGGGATAAACGGCCATTCGGGGTTCTTCGGAATTCTTTCTCAATCCCTGAGGAAAGGCAAACGGATATCCTTTCTTCCTTCTGCGGACCATCGCGAATGATCCCGCAATGCCGACAATGGCCACCAAAGCGGCCGCGCCTCCCGCGTACAAGTAGCTGTCCGGATCGGTCCTGAACATCGTCGCGGCCTGGCCAATCCCCTGGTATTCGGTTTCGTATTGTTGTTTGATGCCGTCGACCGAAAAGCAGACACTCACGTTGTGATGGGATGCAGGAGGATCATCCGCCGGTCTGTAGGAAAGAACATAGGCCTTCCGATACGTGCGGAGGAATCCTGAGAATGCGGAGAATACCGCGTCTGAATTTGCGCCGTACATATAACTCCCTCCTGAGACACCAGCCAGGCGCCGCAACTCGTTCACTTCGTTCTTGACGTTAAGGTCAAACGTGTGAATCCTGACTCTCTTCGTTTCGTAGATTCGTGGAATCAGATCTGCGAGCGTGAACAATGACTTTCCTTCCTCCTCGCCGTCGCTGATCAGCAGGATGAGTTTGTCCTGGCCATCTGGTTGTGCATCAAGCTGGTTGAGCGCTTCGAAAACCGCGTCGTAGATCGCCGTATAGCCGTTCGGAGTGATGCTGAGGACTTTTTCTTTCAGCAGGGTCCGGTCGTTCGTAAACCCGGTCAGCAGTTGTGCGTGGGACGAAAACGAAATGACGGCGCAATAGTCCTCCTTCGACATCCCGTCGATGACGTTGATCGCCGAGCGTTTGAGATTGTCGATCTTTTTGTTGAATCGCATGCTGCCGCTTGCGTCAAGGACGAGAACGATGTATGCCTTCTCGTCAGACGAGACTGGACGGTATGCGAGGTCGAAGCCGGATACCGGATTGCCATTATCGCTCACGGTCAAAGCATCGCGCTGCAGTGTTTCCACAGGCTGGCCGTTGGCGTCAACAAGCCTGAAAGCAATATTGACAGCGCCATCCGCCGACAGCGATGTCCTGCCCGGAATGATTCTTGGACTCTGGCCCAGCAGGACACTTGATGCAAGCCAACTCAGAACGAGTGTCTTCCTGATCATACAATCTCCCTCCATAAGTCACATACACGAAAAATGGGTCAGCACAACAATCACGATAAGTGCAAGCAGAACGGCTGCCGTTGACACCAGCTTCCTTCCAGGCTTCTCCCGCAGATCCTCGACTGATTCGGCGAGGATCGACGTACCGTCTTCGTTGTTGTTGCGTTCCGGCTCTTCTTCCGGATGAACCTCGAGCCGTAACGCGGTTTTGGATCCGAGCACGATCTCGTTTGTTTTCAGGAGCTCCACAGATTGCTTGTGGATATGAATCCCGTTAACGGAGCTGCCGTTTGTGCTGACATCGGTGAACAAAAAGGCATCGTCGATTCTATCGATCACCGCGTGAAACCTGGAAACGAACGGGTCTTCGCCCCCCACAATAAAATCATTTCTCTCCGAGCCGGACCATTCCTCCATCTTTCCGATCCTGTACGGAAACGTGGTGATATTCGTTCCGTTGCCGCCGGCACCAGTCGAGAAAAGAATCGCTTTGAGGTTCTGTTGCTGATGACCGGCATACGATCGCACGAGAACCCGGTCCAGGTTTTCCTTCAGGTCGTCTGCCCTGGCAATTCTGTTCTTCGGATCTTTCTCGAGCAATGAAAGAATAATGTCGTCGAGGGCCTTTGTGATGCCCGGTCTCCAGTTCGAAGGGACAACCGGCGGAACACTTAAATGAAGCCGCCTGTATTCTTCGGCGGAGTCTGCGACGAAAGGAAACCGGGATGTGAGAGCATAGTACAGCAACACCCCCATGGAATAGAGATCGCTCGTTGCGTCATAGTCTTTCGATTCCCACACCTCAGGCCCGAGGTAGGGCGGAGAACCGATATTGTGCTTTTCGGCGTTCGCACGCTCGGTTTCTCCGATCCCGGTTCCAAAATCAGAGAGGACAGGCGTTTGATCATCGCGGAACAGCACATTCGACGCCTTGATATCCCTGTGGAAGACAC
>DATDNS010000152.1:0-2163 GCA_036518155.1 Bacteroidota bacterium | reverse complement strand
TTTCATTCGTGGGTGTTGAAAGGCACGCGAATTGGCACCCGTGCGTGGAAAGTAATGCCGGGATAATTTCGCGTTCATACGTGTCCCGGTAGTCCTGCAGCTTGCCCGGCCTGAGATGGACCGAGACGATGCGCAGGAATGACTGTGAGGCCCGATGACCCGCAGGGATTTGTCCGGCGCTCGATGAGGAGACGGAGAATGATTTCAACGTTGGTTCCGGCGCGTCGGGCGCATATTCAAGTGTGAAGTCTTTTGAGAGCTGGAGCTTCCATTCTGACGTGTTGGCGAAGAACGGCCGTGCCTCGCCGACAAGTTTCATGAAGAGTCCGCTCCGTTCATACGTTGAAGCGTGCTCTTCCGATTGCCAGAGTGTCAGGGAGATCACTTCCCCTGCATCCGTCGTACTCTGGACAAGGCAAGCGTGGAGACATCCCCCGATTGTCTGGAGCGCAGGCATGATCCTGTTTTCATAGAATCTGCAGAAGCTCTGCAATTCGTGAGCATTGATTTTCAATTGGAGCAAGCGCATGTGCATGGTGCTTCTCCTTCTCTTGATCCTCTTCTTCTTGTAGAGCCCCGGCCAAGCTGCCACCGGCGGGAGTCCTTGCCCCCTTAGCCGGAAAAACCGGGTTTCGTCATTTTCTGTGGATCCAGGATTCGATCTGCTTCCGGAGCGGTCAGGTATCCCATTTCTACGACAACTTGCCTGACGGTTTTGTTTTCTTTGAGCGCCTTCTTCACAACTTCTGCCGACTTGTCGTAGCCGATGATGGGGTTGAGAACCGTCGCAAGGATTGGATTCCTGTGAAGGAGTTGCTTCATATGGTCTGCGTTCACCTCAAAGCCATCGATGACCCTGTCCGCCATCAGGCGGGTAACGTTGGCGAGAAGGGCGATCGATTCAAGAATCTTGTGCGCGATGAGCGGAAGCATGACGTTGAGCTGAAATTCTCCGAGGGCATTTGAAACGCCGATCACAAAATCGTTTCCCATCACCTGGACGGCGACCATTCTTGCAGCCTCGGGAATGACGGGATTCACCTTTCCGGGCATGATCGATGATCCGGGTTGAAGGGAAGGGAGCCGGAGTTCTGCGAGGCCTGCGATGGGTCCGCTGTTCATCCAGCGGAGATCGTTCGAAATTTTGAGTAACGCGGTTGCGTAGGTTTTCAGCTGTCCGGATAATTCCACGACCCCGTCCTGCGCAGCCTGAGCCTCGAAATGGTTGGGGGCTTCGGCAAATTTCACTTTGGTGAGCGAGGAGAGTTCTTTTGCCACCAATCTTCCGAACTTGCTGTTGGTATTGATTCCCGTCCCGATCGCCGTGCCGCCGATTGCCAACTCGGAAAGCCGGGGCAATGCGGATTTGACACGCGCAATCGAAGCTTCAACTTGAGCGGCCCAACCGGATATTTCCTGACTCAAGGTTATCGGCATTGCGTCCATCAAGTGCGTGCGGCCGGTCTTCACCAAATGCGTGTACTGTTTTTGTTTTTGCCTGAGAGCCTTGGCGAAATGCTCGAGGGCAGGAAGGAGTTCTCCGACCGTCTGGAGGTACGCTGACACGTGAATGACCGTTGGGATGACGTCATTGGATGACTGGCCGAGGTTGACGTGGTCGTTCGGGTGGATTGGATCTTTCGAGTGCCGGGAGCCAGTGAGGATTTCGTTCGCCCTCGTGGCGATAACCTCGTTGGCATTCATGTTGGTGGAAGTTCCGGAACCAGTCTGATAAATGTCCAGGGGGAATTGGCCGGCCAGCTTGCCGCCGGTAATTTCATCGCAAGCCTTGCTAATTGCTCGTCCGAGGCGCGGCTCAAGAAGGCCAAGACGCTGGTTGACTGTCGCAGACGCACGCTTGACAAGGGCAAGAGATCGGATAAAAGCAAAAGGAAAGCCCGTTCCGCTGACCCTGAAATTGTCGATGGCCCGCTGGGTTTGAGCCCCCCAGTAGGCATCGCGGGGAACGTTGACTTCCCCCATCGAATCTCTTTCAATTCGGTATTTTTCCATAGACTCCTGGATAGCTCACTGACGAAGTGGCATTCCCTCCGCACCCGTCGAGTGTCTCATAATCGTGCAGGGACGCGGGCAGCAAGCACCTTACCGTCGAACGACGGTTACCGGGATTGCCCCGCCGGATCACGATCCGCTTACGTCCTT
>DATDNS010000151.1:0-2760 GCA_036518155.1 Bacteroidota bacterium | reverse complement strand
TGTATTGGGAGGAAGCAACCATGGTACAACGAGTTCTCTTCGTACTTGCCGTCCTGGCGGTGGAGTCATCATCCCTCCTTGCTCAAACGAGGACCGGTAAAGACTCCACAATCGTATTCCAGCCTATCGACGCAAACCTCGTAAACCAGACTTCCTACAAGCCGTTGCTCAACGCGTGGGGATTTGACCTCCTGATGTCCAACAATGGATTTGGCGCGGGATTTTTTCTGCGCCGCGAATATACAGACGAACTGGCCGGATTCATCAGCTTCGCGATTTCCGATGTGAAAGATGAGGGTGAGGTAGAATACTTCAATTACTGGACTGGCCAATCCTACATTCCCAACAAAGTCAATCGACTCATCTACATGCCGCTGGTTGCGGGAATCCAGTACAGGCTCTTCAAAGACGACATTGTGGACAATTTCCGTCCTTATCTCACTGCAGGGATCGGACCGAGTCTCGTTTTTGTGGCCCCTTACGCAACACCGCAGATCGATCCGACAACCGGTCAGCCGAACGGTCAATTTGATCAGATTGATTTCTTTTCAAGCCTCAAGTATGGGAGATTACGATATACCGCCGGGGGATATATCGGAGCAGGCGCCTACTTCGGGCTGGACAAGGGATCGCTTTCCGGGCTCAATATCCGGTATTACTTCTCTCCCTTCCCGAACGGAATTCAAGTCATGACAAATTCAGTCGTAAAGAATTTCGGCGGGCTTTATATCACGTTAAGCTTCGGAACCCTGTACTAACTCTCAACGCCTTCTTTTCGGCAGGCTTGGCAACAAAAAAAGCATCCCGTTTCCGCCGTAGAGCCTCCCCTCTGCCCCGTAGCACCACAGAATGCTTCAACACGCGTAGCGCAATATAGAAGTTTTGTCCTGCCTTTTTCGTGAGATTGGTCACAGAATGAAAGATGGGAGGAACTGGATTCGTGCGGGCAACATTCTCAAAGTGGGGAAAACTCTCCGAGGGATTCGTTGACTCAGTTGTGCCAGACTGGCCGACCCGGCAGCGTCTTCATCGGGTATTGGAACTGCAAGATCCGTGATAGTCGAGTCATAGATAGTTCTTGAGAAATCTCCCCGTATGAGATTTTTCCGATTTGGCAATTTCTTCGGGGGTACCTGTGGCAACAATCTCCCCACCACCGTCGCCAGCCTCTGGACCAAGATCGATCACAAAATCCGCACATTTGACGACGTTCATGTTGTGTTCAATAACAATGATTGAATGTCCGGCTTTGACCAATGCGTCGAAGCATTTCAAGAGTGTTGCAATGTCGTCAAGATGGAGTCCCGTTGTTGGCTCATCAAATATAAAGAGTGTTTTGCCCTCATTTTCGGTCGCCGAAAGGTGGTGTGCCAGCTTGATCCGTTGAGCTTCCCCGCCCGACAATGTCGTAGCCGACTGACCAAGTCGCAGGTACCCCAGGCCGACGTCGATGAGAATCTGCAAGCGTTTCGCAACCCGTTTTCCTTCCGCTGATTCCGAGAAAAAATGCAGCGCTTCTGTCGCTGTCATATTCAGGATGTCGTCGACATTTTTCCCGCGATACATCACATCGAGAACTTCCTGTTTGAATCGTTTCCCTTTGCAGGATTCACACGTAAGATAGAGGTCGGCAAGAAACTGCATTTCAATCGTCTGCACCCCTTCGCCTTCGCACACTTCGCACCGGCCGCCCGGCACATTGAAGGAAAAATGGCCCGGCGTAAAACCCCGCATGCGCGCCACCTGCGTGTGCGCGAACAAATCACGGACGAGGTCTAAGGCTTTGATATAGGTCACAGGGTTTGATCGTGCCGACCGGCCAATGGGCGATTGATCAACCAGTTCCACCTGCGCAATATGGTCGTCTCCTTCCAGCGATGCGAATTTTCCGACGTTACCCGCAAATCCCCCCTTCTTCTTTTGGATTCCTGCGTAGACTATGTCGTGAACGAGCGTGCTCTTCCCGGAGCCGCTCACGCCTGTTATGCAGACAAAGAGGTCAAGCGGTATGCGCACATCGAAACCCTTCAGGTTGTTTTCCCTCGCCGCACGTACGTAGATCGATCGTTCCGTGTCTTTGCGCCGTGACACCGGAGTGGGTATCTGCAGTTCTTTTCTGAAATAGCGCGCCGTGAGTGAATTCTTGCTCTTGACCAGGTCTGCGAGCGACCCATTGAATACAACCTCGCCTCCCTGCTCTCCGGCCCTGGGGCCCATGTCAACGATGATATCGGCCTCACGAATCATCTCTTCGTCGTGTTCGACGACGATAACGGTATTGCCGATGTCTCTGAGCGTCTTGAGAATGGCGATCAGGCGATGCGTGTCACGCGGGTGGAGTCCGATGCTCGGCTCGTCAAGGACATACAGTGACCCCATCAGTGCAGAACCGAGCGACGTTGCAAGGTTGATTCTCTGCGATTCCCCTCCGGAAAGCGTCATCGACATCCGGTCAAGAGTAACATAACCAATCCCGACATCGTGGAGAAACTTCAGTCGCTTCCGGATTTCGTCAAGGATACGGCGGGCAATCTCAACATCGGATTTCGACAGCTCGATCGCTTGGAAGAACCCGTGGGCTTGGGAAATCGTCATCCTGACGATGTCGTGGATTGTCTTTCCCGCGACCTTGATACTCAGCGCATCCTTGCTCAGGCGTGCACCCCCGCATTCGTCGCACGTGGTATAGCCGCGGTAGCGGCTCAGAAACACACGATTCTGGATCTTGTACGACTTCTTCTCGAGATATTCGAAGAACCC
>DATDNS010000150.1:0-3302 GCA_036518155.1 Bacteroidota bacterium | reverse complement strand
GGCGAATTTTACCTGGCTGCCGATTTGAGCACCAAGGAACCTCCTTGCGATCGATGATCCAACAATGATCTCACGCGCCCCCTCGTTGTACATCCGTCCTTCCACCAGTTTTATCTGAGGCCGAAGCTGAAATGCAAGCGGCGCGACACCCCGGACTGTCACGTTGCTTACGCCGCCGGTTGTTTTGTTCAGATTGATAACGACGACCGGCTCACCCGATGCAACGGGCTTTCCGGAAGGATCGTGGGCAATTTGCGGAAGAGTCAGGATCACGTTGCGGGTGTCGCCATCGATGATACTGGAGATCTCCCCCTGCGCAGACTTGCGGGATATCTTGATATTCTCCGGAGACCCTGTCGACACGAGGGTTTTCCGGACACCGTATGCCATCATGAGAACTGCGGTGAAGACAAACACCACCAGAGCAATGCCCGCCACCGTAATTGCCGTGGTCAATCTGCGGTTGCGGAAATTTCGAAGAGTATACCGGAGTGGGATCTTCATAAGAGAACGTCAAAAGTGATAACAATGAACTAGAAAAGAATTCAAATCAATGGGTCTCTCCGTGTTGGACGCGCCGAGAAGTTCTTAACCGATGAATCTCAGACCGTCGACAATCCTCGTCCTGAGTGCACGCTGGATGGGGAACAGCGAAGCCACAATGCCCACCGTCAACGCGGCGGCGCCGGCAAGGATGACTGTGATCGGCTCCACATTGAACACCGGGAACCAGCCCTTGGGAACGAATACTTCAAACATTTTCACAAGCGGAAGCGTCAGTGCAAGGCCCAGCGCTCCTCCGATGAATGATATCAGGAACGACTCGCCGGCGATCAGACCGATAAGATGACCGGCGGAAAACCCGAGCGTCTTGAACACGGCGTATTCGCGTGTGCGCTCGCGTGCGGACATAATCATCGTGTTCCCGAGGACGAGCATGATGATGCCGATGATGACGAACGAAATGAAATTCATGGCTGTAATGATCGAGCCGGATGCAGCGATGAAGCCCTGCTGGAACGCGCGTTCTGTCTCCGTTTTCGTCTCGGCATCCGAATTCTTGAACAACGCATCGATCTGTTCCGAAATCTCTGCAGCTTTGGAGGGATCGGCAACTTTGACGATATACCATCCGACTTCTCCGGCTCGTCCGGGGGAGTCCTGCTTCATTCGTTCATTGAGATAGTCCCACTGAAAGAGCATCTGTGTGGCATCGACAGTCTTATCGCGGGGCTGATAAATGGCTCTGATGACAAATTCCCAGTGCCCCGGAAAAATGTCTCCTTCGAGCGGCATAACATCGCCGATCTTCAGTTTATAGCGTTCTGCAATATCCCTTCCGATGATGCACGAGTTTCTCTCGCGTTTAAATGCTTCATACTGATCGGGCGGAATGACAAATTCCGGATAGACATCCAGGAGTGTGGCAGGGTCAACGGCAAGCCGGGCAAAAAACTGATTCTTGTCAATGTAGACTCCACCGAACCAGTTTTGGTATGAAACAGTCTCCACACCCGGTATCTTTTGGATTCGGTCGCGGTAGGCGTAAGGAAGAGGAAAAATGAACGATACAGCCTGGCGAACGATAAGCCGGTTTGCGGCCGAGGCTTCGACTCCCGCATACCAGGCCGTCACGACAGTCCGCAAGAGTCCGAACGACATGACGGCGATGGCAATTCCCAGGATCGTCAGAGACGTGCGGAGCTTGTGCCGCAGCGAATTCTTGAAAATCAGTTTGAAGACTCTCATGGCATTTCCCTAGATGAGTTCGCCTTTGTCGAGATGGCGGACTGTGTGTGCCTTCTCGGCGGCGCGCGGATCGTGCGTGACCATAACAATGGTTTTTTTGAATTCCTTGTTCAGCCGCTCCAGGAGGAGGAGGATTTCATCGGCGGACTGTTTGTCCAGGTCCCCCGTCGGCTCGTCTGCGACAATAATGACAGGGTCGGTGACAAAGGCGCGCGCAATTGCCACGCGCTGTTCCTGACCGCCGGAAAGCTGCTTGGGATAGTGTCTCATCCTGTCTCCGAGCCCGACTGCCTGAAGGGCGATCTCCACCCGCTTCTTTCTCTCCGCCTTGCTCAGCGACGTGAGCAGGAGCGGAAGCTCGACGTTTTCGAACGCGTTGAGGACCGGCAAAAGATTATAGAATTGGAAAACGAATCCGACGTTGTGCGACCGCCACTTCGCCAGCGACGATTCGCTGAGCGTTGCAATATCGGTTCCACCGACGACGATCTTCCCTTTGTTCGGCCTGTCAATACCGGCGATGAGGTTCAGGAGCGTGGTCTTGCCGGAGCCGGACGGGCCCATCAGGGCAATGTAGTCGCCCTCGTTGACGTTGAGCGACGTGTTCTTCAGAACAGGAATCTCGAAGCTGTCGCGACGGTATGATTTTGTTACGTTTTCGACCTGTATGATCGGTGGCATACACAACTCCCAGGGGTATAATGTGATCCGTTGACGGAAAATTCAGCTGCTACTGATCGCGGGAACAACCAATCTTCTCAATCGATGGGCTCTTCCGTTCCTCTCCTGCTCCCCCGTCTCTCAGTACTTTCCTCGGTTACTCATTTCCAACTCAAGAACCAATCATCTCACTTTGACTTTTATCCCATCGGCAATTGTCTGGTCAACTTTTTCGATCACTTTCGTGCCGGGCGTCAATCCGGAGGTGACCTCAACAATGGATCCGAACTCCTGACCGATCGTTACCTGCGCTTCGACCGCCTTGTCATCCTGGACAAGGTACACCACGTGCCGCCCGTTCTTCGTGACCACGGTAGATGAGGGGATTGTCAGAATCGGTTTTGCATTAAGCGCCGCGGCATCGCTCGCCTTCGTGAGAAAAAGCACCTTCGCGCTCATTTCGGGAAGCACGCGGTTGTCGTAGCTCTTGAAAGCAACCTTCACAAGGACTGTCGCCTTTGCCCGGTCTGCCGTCGGGACGATCTTTGCCACATAACCTGGATACCTCGTGGCAGGATAGGCATCGAGGGTAATTTCGCACGGCTGGTTTCCAGTGACGTGCTCAATATTTGATTCCGAGACATCGGCTTCGACCTGGAGCGAACTCATATCGGCGATTGTGACGACCGCAGACTTGGAACCCACGCTTGCCGCCATGGGCACCACCATTTCGCCGACATCAGCGCTCTTCGTCAGGACCGTCCCGTCGAACGGAGCACGGATGCGCGTATTCTCGAGTGCGACCTCCGCCCCGACGACAACGGCCCTGGCGACCTCGATCGAAGCAAGGACTTTACGGTACTGGGAATCTGCTGCATCAAGGTCTGCCTGCG
>DATDNS010000149.1:0-2782 GCA_036518155.1 Bacteroidota bacterium | reverse complement strand
AATGGATCGGATTGTTTGTGGCAGTCATCGTACCGGTCCTTATGAGCACATCAAGTCTTTGGCGAAACCCAAAGAGTGTAACACCGTCTACCCTGGGATTCGTTGTGTTCAGTCTTCCGCTCTTCATTCTGGTCCTCATCGTCAAATACGGAGAAAAGGAACCATTTGGATCCCTTGGTAATCTTACGATCAACGTTAAGACCATCGGGTTGAGTCTACTGACGCTTGTCATAATGATCGTTGCAACATTTCTTTTTACAAACCTGATGCTGACGTTGAACATCGTCCCGGGTCCGGAACCGATTTACAGTCTTGTGAGGCAATTTCCGTTGTGGGGAAAACTGCTGCTCGTGGTCTGGGCAGGCCTTTCAGAGGAATTCTATTACAGGGGATATGCGATTACGAGGCTGCAGGAGCTGACGCGGAACAGGTACGTCGCCGCAATTCTTCCATTATGTATCTTTGGAATAGGTCATGCCGTCGATGGATCGTTATACCATATTGTGTTCGCGATTCTCATTGGCGCCGTTCTCACCGTGTCCTATTTGAAAACCAGGAATCTCATTGCCAACATGATTTCGCATACATTATTCGATTTTGTGTTGATTGTGCTGTTGCCTTGACCAGTCAACCGGTGAAGAACTATGGCGTGGAAGATGAAGAAACGACACACGCAAGTTGAACGTTCAACTGCGGAGTGTTGATTTGCAGGCGGTGTCTGAGCAACGTAGTCTTCGTGCTTGCCCGGCGTGAACTTCTCGTGACTCGAAAAATTGTTATTCGGTACGCAATCCAAACAATTGCATCTCCTTCGCTTGAGAGGAAAAAGACAGTGAGAAAATTCCTGAACCGAACTTCGTTGTGTCTCGTGTTCCTTCTACCGATTGCCCAATCTCCCGCACAACACGTTGACGTGGATGTGTCGGCGTGTTTCAGGATGGCGGATGTACTGTCTGCGATGAAACATGGCAAAGCCAACGCTGAAGTGTCTGCTATGCTTGACTCAACGCTCGATACCAGACCATACAAAACGATGTTTAGGCACTATAATCGCCCTTTCCGTCCAAATCATTTGCCGCCGGCGGTCTTTAAACGAATGATCCTGAGCCTAGCATACGCGGGTGAATATTCGGCCGGAGAAAACCAGCGCGCGGACCAAATGCTCGTTCAATGGACAAAATTCTACGATGACTTCCCGAAGTTCCTAAGAAACCTTGAAGAACTCAAGACAACGAACCTGAGCGCACTGATCAACGAAGGTGTGCGCTTTGCACAAACCTGGCTGCCGGCGGGATGGAACATTCCGGATTTCTATTTTTTCATTCACCCTGACGGAGGGAGCGGAGGATTCGCCATCGACGGGGCACAGGGATACGATTTTTTCCGGCTCCCGAGAGACTCTTCAGACAATATCGCTTGGAACGAAGTCGTCGGGATAATTTCTCACGAATCGCATCACCTCGGCTTGAAAGAATCATCCCCCGGCCCGATGTCATCATCCGATTCTCTTGCTTATGATTTTCTTACGTTGTTTGTCGGCGAAGGAACGGCGACGAAGTTTGTCGATAATGCACCGGGGGGAGACGTCCCGCTTGTCGACCCTGCGCGGCCGGCAGGCGGGTTTGCATTCGGCGGGAAAGCGGTGGACTCGCTGTGGAAGGTGTACACGCTGAAAGAATCCGACCTCTTCGCGAGCATGGTTGAAACCTTTGAACGGGCATATTCAGGTCACATGACGGAAAAACAATTGGAGGCTGAGACCGGCAGCTATTGGCTCGGCGGTCTTAAAGGGCCTGCGTACTTTGTGGGTTCTGAGATCTTTGGAGCCATTGTTCATGCTCTGGGGAAAGAGGGAGCCTTTGTGGCGATGCAGGACCCGCGGCGGATTTTCGAACTTTATGACCGTGCTCTCAAAAGCAATCCCGAGTTGCTGGGGCGCTGTTTTGTGATTCCCGATTCCACGGTGCGGCACGCGCTTGCTCTTGTACCGGTTCAGAAATAGGCGACAACGTTATTCCCGGCGAGCAAGCGAACGATTACCAGGAACGTACGCATCGCAGGCGGAACCCGGACGACCTTACAATTCAATTACATCAGGGTGGTGTTGAATGATAAGCAGCGAGAACGCAGTCCATTATGAATGGGGGCGGGGGTGCGATGGGTGGCATCTCGTCAATACTCCGGAGCTCAGTGTGATCCAGGAACGGATGCCGCCGGGAACTTGCGAAGAACTGCACTTCCACAATCGATCACGGCAGTTCTTCTTCATCCTGGCCGGCATCGTGAACATGGAGTTTGGGGACAAACACGAGATACTCCGGGCCCGACAGGGATTGGAAATTCCCCCGGGTCTGCCACATCGGATCAGTAACCTCTCTGATCGCGAGGCTGAATTTATTGTTATCTCACATCCCCACTCACACGGAGACCGGGTTGTTGCCACCCCGCCCGATGTCTAACATCAATGGTTGTGCGTTTGGTGTCGTCACAAGCCGCTGTGGTTACTTGTGAAGAATTTGGGAATTGTTCTCAGCTTCTGAACAGGTATTGAAGTTTCAGGAAATACTGCCTTGCCGACTCACGAAAACCGTATGGATTTCCAAAATCCGACAGACTGTACGTCGACCCTGCGTAGAAGATCGTGTAGGGGTTCAATTTGTAGCTGAACAGCGGATAGAAGTCAATGGCGCGGCTGAATTGGTCATACTGACCGATGAGGCGCAGGAAGTACTCTGCGGAGAATTGATACATTCCAACTCCGCGAGCGATGTACCCGTCGTAG
>DATDNS010000148.1:0-2271 GCA_036518155.1 Bacteroidota bacterium | reverse complement strand
GATTCTTCTTCAACTGCATGATCATGGCGACCGTCAACCTCGCTGCATGCAAAATTGCCGGCATTCTGTTTGGTCTCGAGCGATGGCAAACGCTGCTGGCCGTTGGAATCCTCAACGTTGTGTTTGCGACGCACTCGGGACTATGGGGTGTCCTTGTGATCGACATGGTCCAGTTCTTCATCAAGATGACCGCGGTGATCGCCGCGGCATATTTTGCGCTCAAGCTGCCTCAGGTTGGCGGATTGAGCGGCATGGTCGAAAAACTCTCTGCCGTCAAAGGTCCCGGCGGCATCAATTATCTGAACATCCTGCCGAATTTCACAGACAACTGGGATATGGCGATCGCCGTCTTCATTATGCCACTTGCCGTCCAATGGTGGGCGGTATGGTATCCGGGCGCGGAACCGGGAGGGGGAAGCTATATCGCGCAACGGATGCTGGCTTCGAAGTCGGAAAAAGATTCTCTTGGATCAGTTCTTTTCTTCAACCTTGCGCACTATGTTCTGCGTCCGTGGCCTTGGATTCTGGTCGGATTATGTTCCATCATTGTTTACCCACAGCTTTCCGACATTCAAACAGCGTTTCCGAATCTGGACCCGAAGCTCCTTGGCCACGACATAGCGTTTCCCGCGATGTTGAAATTTCTGCCGGTGGGATTCATCGGCCTTATGGTGGGCGGATTGATCGCGGCAAACTCCTCGACAATACTCACGCATCTCAACTGGGGGGCTTCTTATCTTGTGCACGATTTCTACAGACGATTCTTCCGGAAGGATGCATCGGAAAAGCACTACGTGCTCGCAGGCCGCGTCTCCACGGTGCTGCTGTTCGTTTGCTCATCCTCGCTTGTCTTTTTCCTCGACACAGCCAAGGAAGCTTTCGATCTCATTTTGCAGGTAGGGGCCGGAACCGGTTTGTTGTATCTGGTGCGCTGGTTCTGGTGGCGAGTTAACGCGTGGAGCGAGGTTGTCGCAATGGTCAGCTCCTTTGCGGTATCAATTGCGCTGCTCGTGCTGGCACGCCACGGCTTCCCGCTCAGCACCCACGTTGCTTTGCTCGTTACGATTGGCTTCACGACGTTCTGCTGGGTGTTGACAGCATTCCTGGGGCCTGAAACCGACCGTCGAGTACTTGTCGAATTCTACAAGAAGGTCCGTCCGTTTGGACCGGGTTGGAAGCAAGTCCGTATCGAAGCGGGCATATCCGAGGAAGATGCGAAAGCGACCCACCAGAACATCCCGATGGCCCTCCTTGGCTGGGTTGTCGGGTGCACCGTCATTTGGTCCGCGCTCTTCGCAATCGGCAATTTTCTCTACGGCCGAATGACGTACGCATGCATGCTTGCCGGCGTATTTCTCGTGAGCGGGTCAATCCTTCTCTATGTGGTCAACCGGCTCTGGAATCACGGCCCCCGGGAGGTATAGGACGGCAGTGCGGCGCCGTGACCGACATACCAACCATGCTGCGTCCCTGACAGCGTAGGATATGAATTCAGCCGAACGTTCACTCACTGTATCAGCGCCCGGGAGAATTTGCCTCTTCGGCGAACACCAGGACTACCTTCACTTGCCGATTATCGCCGCTGCGATATCAAGACGCATTTGCATCAACGGTTCGGAACGAGTCGATACAAAGGTCAATATCGACCTTCCCGACATTCGGAAACGCGAATCGTTCGAAATCAGCGAGGAAATCCCCTACGTCAGGGAACGGGATTACTTCAGAAGTGTTGTCAACGTTCTCCAGCGCAAGGGAGTTCGTTTCTCCAGGGGATTCGACTGCGTCGTTCACGGAGACATTCCCATTAACGCCGGCACGGCAAGCTCATCCGCCCTGGTGGTCGGCTGGACGCACCTACTCTCGCGGATGAGTAACCAGCGAAAGATTCTTCATGCCGAGGAAGTCGCCCAGATCGCGTACGAAGCGGAAGTCCTCGAGTTCTCGGAGCCGGGGGGAATGATGGACCAATTTTCATCATCTGTCGGAGGATTAATCTGGCTCGAATCGTTCCCGCAGCCGAAAGTGTCCTCTCTGCCTGCAAGGCTGAAATCGTTCGTCCTCGGCAATTCCCATCATCCGAAGGATACAAAATTCATTCTGGCAAATGTCAAAGACAAGGTTCTCGCTCTCGTGAAGTCGCTCAAGGACAAACATCCTGAATTCTCGCTCCAAACTGTCCTGAACGATGAGCTTCCGTCGTACCGCCGGGATCTTGACGATGCGCAGTTCAATCTCCTTGCGGGAACCGTTGTGAACCGTGATATTACATTC
>DATDNS010000147.1:0-3733 GCA_036518155.1 Bacteroidota bacterium | reverse complement strand
CCGACATGTCCACGGTGAAGGTTACCTTCACCTGACTGTACGCCGTCAGCGCCAGTGAAAAAAGCACCATTAGTAGAGTAACTCTTTTCATGTAAGGCACTCCTTTATGTGTGATTGTTGAAATAGCTCCCCACGCAACCTGAAGCGGAGAGGGTTGTTTAGTCTTAGAAATTAATGATGACGCCAAAGCTGTTGACATTGCCGAGATATTGGTACTGTTGGTACGAATAGTCGAAGCCGAGCGCGAGTGAACCGGGACTCGAATAGCGAACACCAAACCCCAGTGTGAGTCCTTCCTGGGCGTTCTTCAGGAACATGGATTTGTATCCTCCTCGGAGGAAAACAATATTGTCGAAGAGCGCCAGCTCAGCTCCAACATTCACCCACTCGTTATTATCGTTGGGGACGATTCCGTCCACGGCCAACGTTAGTCTCTGGTCGTCGAGAAAAACGAAATCACGGGCCACCCCGATCTGAAGCCGCAACGGCAGGTCGAACTGGTCTGTCGCAATATTTGCGTCAATCGTATTGTTGCTGCCTGCCCGCTGCGGGTCGACATTATAGCGAATGAGCAGGTCATTGCCCGACATCTGCATTTTCGTCCCGAAATTGCTGATGCTGCTGGCAAACCGAACCCCGTAAAATGGTGTTGTGAACAACGTACCGATATCGAAGGCAATGCCCGTTGCGTTGGAATGGTAAATATTTTCCGTGACGAGTTTTCCCGTCGCACCGATGGCAAAATCATCGGTTATCTTCCTGGCGTACGACAGACCGAATGCGTAGCTTGCCGGCGCGAAGGTCTCACCCGTGCCTTCGGGTTGATTTTCCGTCGTGACGGCGATATCACCGTAGTTAATGGCAGTGACGCTCAGCGCAAAGTTGCCCATGCCCCCGGACGGAATGACAATCCCGAGATAGTTGAGGTTGATGCCGGCATACAGCCCGGTATAGGAAAACATCGACTGAAACTGTTCTGCAGACGCTGCGCCGGCGGGGTTCCAATAGATGGCCGAAGCATCATTCGCGATGGCGCTAAAAGCACCGCCCATCGCGATCGCCCTTGGGCCCACACCGATACTCAGGAACTTCGCTGCAGTCGTTCCGGTTTTTGTAACGTTCTGAGCAATCGCCGTCACCGTCAGGAGTGACACAGCCATTGCCGCTATCCAACCATGTTTTGTTAGCACGTGAGGCTCCGAAAATTAGAATTCATCACTGTAATTTTTCAAGAACCAAATTGTTACTTGATGACGGCGAATTTCCCCATCGTCTTTCCGATTCCGGGCGCATCGACATAGTAAATATAAATCCCGTACGCTATGGACAAGCTGTCATCGGAGAGCATGTTCCAGTCCTCAGTGCCGTTCTCGATCAGATTGTTGTGAACGATCGTCTTCACAAGCTCTCCATTGACAGTAAAGATCCTGATCGTGCATTGAGCCGGCAGATGCGTGAAGTGTAACGACCTCGGTCCTCTTCCCGTCGTATACGGATTCTTATTTTCCCATTGAGCGGACGCCAGATACGGATTTGGCACGACCTTGATGTTTGCAAGATCCGATTTCGCCGCACTCAGACTGACGTGGTCCGTCGCGGAGACGAACCGGAAGACGTCAGAGGAAAGGAACGGCTTCTTGAGCCGTATACGAGCGGTGTCCCCGGGCAGAGGATTTGTATGTAACGAATCGGGAGCGTTGGCGAGAATGAACGACCACGTTGCGACCAACGAATCCTTGGAATTCGGTTCCATGAAGACAATGGCATCCTTCTTTGCACCGGCTGAAAATTTCCCGGCTCCGCCTGTCAGGTCAAGCTCGATGAATGCGCACTTCCGATAGGCATTGGCGGAAATGTTGAAGAGTCTGAAATTCACCGGCTTCGGAGGAAACGATATCCCGGCATACACGATTCCGACCGACGTGTCGATCCCCACATTTCCGAAAGCAAGTTCATAATCATTCGGCCGCAACTCGCCCGCAACAGCTCCGGGTGGAGGAGATGAGTACTTCGCAAAAACAAATCGTGGAACGTTTGGATCAGTCCATCTGGATTTGCTGGTATCTATTGCAACGACAGGCTCATTATTGAAATGGAGTCTGAATCCGTCGATCACCGGTTGTTCATTGACGTCGGAAAAATTGGGATTCTGCGAAACGAGGACAACTCCAGCCGTTGAATCAATCAGTGTGTAATTCTTCGTCGTCAACGTATCTGGCTTGCCCAGGGTAACAATGAGGGTGTCCTGGAAGGTAACATAATAATTATGCCCCCCCTTCACGGCCCGCGGGTCGACAATTTCGTAACTGATCTTGCTGGTCGTCGCCCCCTGCACGAGCTGGATATTCCCGAGACTCGAATTTACGAATCCCGCCGCAGGCGCCGACGGGACGACTCTCGCGACATTGGGCCCCAGTGTCACGCTCCCATCGGCCTTCAAATTTACCCTGATGGGGCTTTCAGCAGGCAAAATTCCGCCGGACGGGAATCCCTTACTGTACGAGACGACCGCATAGTAGTAGGTAAATCCATTCTTTGCAGTCGAGTCCACGAACGAATGTTCCAACCCGGAATCATTCCCAAGATAGTAGTGAATTCCATCGATCCCGACGGAATCATAACCGGCGATCCCGTCTTTGAGATCGAAGACTTTCAACGGCGTGAGAAATTGAAGAGTGCCCTGCCCGTTGGTAATATTGAGAGCATCCGCAAAGGCAGGGTCGGAGGAACGATAAATGCGGTATCCTTCGAAATGGTGCCCGTCCCCGCCGATATTGGCCGTAAATGCATCGTACGATTTCTCGGGCGCACTATCCCAGTAAAGCGTGACCCTGTTATCGCCCGCCACCGCAGTCACAATTGGAGCTGGCGGGGCAATCGCAAATCGATAATTGTTCTGGTATGTTTCCTGCGCCCTTGCCCTTTTCGCCAGGACGGCATTCCTTCTGATCGTCCAACCGGGATCATTCACCGGACCATTGACCAGAATGACAGCCATGGAAAACGGTTGCACATCACCTGCCGGCATCGGGAACAAGCTGGACGAAACGAACAGATCATATTCACCGGGATTAACGGTCTGGGGGTCGAAGTACTTGCCCGGAATCATGAAATCGAACCACATGGTTGCGTCGCTGTTGATATTCAGGCCTCCGGCAGCCACCCGTTGTGCGTTCGTAATACCGATTTGGTCGGTTTCTTTGACATCCGTCAAATCGATATGGGGTTCGCCGGGTTCACCGGATCCGACGCCGGAAGTCGGTTTCCCGTCTCCCTCGCCTTTGTCCGTGGTGAACGGAACACCGTCGAGTCCGACATCATCTGTGAGTGGATTCCAGTCGCCATCGTTGTCCACCCCATCTGTGCGTGATTCGTCGATCATTTCATCGATTCTTTCATCGACTCCCGCATCGCGCAGTCCATCCTTGTTCAGGTACGGCTTGCCAAGTGAAGACTGACCAAGGCTGTAAAGAATGACGTGTGTGCCGGGTACCTTGTAGCGATGATAGACGCTGTCAAATGCCGCCGTATCAATCATTCCCTGCGTTACCGTTGGCAAATTGTTCGAGCTGACAGTTGGACTGTTGCCGTCATTGTCGATGTTGTCTTTGTACTTCTTGCCAAGGTCGGCCTGGGTCAGTCCAATAAGCCAAACCTGCCCCTGCTGGATGGGGTCGGTCTCAGGCATGGGAGGCCATCGATTCCAATGATGTGTATTGCCCGAGCTGTCAAC
>DATDNS010000146.1:0-2557 GCA_036518155.1 Bacteroidota bacterium | reverse complement strand
CGCATACACATTGTCCGTTGCCGTCGAATTGTATTCGTAGCCGAGATCCAGAGTAGAATCGCACCCACCGTAGTCATCCCCGGCATCACCGAGATCGCCGTCGACCCACTGGCAGATGAACATGCTGTCGATGCGCGCGTTGCCGGGAGCACCTTGATTACCTTTGTAGATCAGCTTCACCTGCTTGTAGATGACATTCTCGAGCGCTTCGTATGGAGCTGGCAGGCCGTGAAATGCCCACGTTGTTACTTGTTCCTCCATCCCCATTGGCGGTGAACCGGCAAACGATTGTGAGACGGCAGGATCCAAATCGTTGCAAACATACCAGATTGTTTTCGCAGCATCCGGGATTCCGGGAATGTGATGCGGGTTTGCAGGTTCGTAGGATGCGTCGTTCCGTACGATCTTGATGCTGTCGATGAACCAGGGTGCCCCTTTTTTTGCCGGCCATTCTGTCCAGTCTGTGAAGTACTGGTTCGCAATTTGCCGGATGTCTGAGAATGTCACGCTCCCTGTGTCTTTTTGGAAGAACGTAGCTGCATCGATCTTCAGGTCCGGCCACTTTGTGGAATCGCTCTGGATTGCAGCGGGCATATCGGGCCGAACACTATATGGACGAACGCTCTGATCGTCGATTTTATCGGCGCCGATCGTGTTTCCCGATGCGTCGGACAAGATCGCGCCTGGTTGCATTCCAGCCTGATAGTTGTTTCCCGTGACACGAATTGAATCGGCGTAGAGGCCGTCATGTACTTTTCCGCCGAATACGATCCCTTCCTGGTAAACAATGCCGACACCGGTTCCTTTCGGAAATTCCCCGTTCCATTCTTGTTTCACTGATGGAGGGTAGAACCCATTGCCCTGGACCCAGGAGGTGACATTGTTCGCGTTCATGAGGACAAGAGGGAGCCCCGTGCCGTTCTTCGCCGAAGACTGAACAACTGCTCGAGGATGTTTCTGCGCTTCAGAAGGGGTGATGAGAAGAAATCCAAGAAAGAAAAATAGAAGGGCGACACTCTGTCGATATGTCACAGAACCTCCCCCCGGGCAAAAAACCCGGCAAAAAACAGCAAAACCTCTTTCACGTTTCCGATCCAGAGGTCCATTCCCCACGATCAACTTGAATCCCCCCGGATTCGTTGATTTCTTAATACAAAGTTACTCTAGTCTTGGGCAAAACGCAAGCGATCCACGGTTATCCATTCTCAGTTGTGACAAACGCGCCCCGTGTGCAAAAAAGGAAAAGCCCGACCTGAAGTCGGGCTCAAAAAATGAAATCGTCGGAACCAGTTGCATCTAGTCGTTACCGGAATGAAAGTTCTGATGAATGATCTTCGCGCCATCAAAACCGTTAAAGGTGGTTGACGAAGCGGTGCTGTAAGCCCCGATATTCTCAGTCAGGAGAAAATCGCCGACTTCGAGATTCGCCGGCAATTCTGCCGAAAGTGTGATTTTGTCAAAACTGTCACACGTTGGTCCAACCACGGCACAGATTTCTGTCTCTCCCTTTTTGAATGCCCTGAAATTGGGAATCCAGTGGTCGTACACAACCCCGGAAAACGTCTGATACACTCCGTCGTTCAGGTGGTAAAAGATCTTGCCGTTTCTGCGAGCCTTCCCGATGATCTCCGAAACAAGCTTCGCAGCAGTCGCCACCATGAACCTGCCCGGCTCGGCAAGGATTTCGATATCCTCCGGGAAGAGTCGTTTGAATTCGGAGTTCAAAAGCGTGGCAAGTTCTCTGAAGTGCGGGACTTGCGGGTCGTAGGGGACCGGAAATCCTCCTCCAATATCGACCAAATTCAAGCCGTACCCTTTCTTGCGTGCATCGTGAAAAATCTCGGAAGCGATAGCCAATGCCGCAGTGTAATTGTTGAAGTTCGTGCATTGACTGCCGACGTGAAAGCTGATTCCTTCCACCTTCAAACCAGCGTCGAACGCCTGATCGATAAGATCGGCTGCTTCCCCTGGTTCCACGCCGAATTTCGTGCTCATTTCGACCTGGGAGCCGGTATCCGGAACTTTTACGCGCAGGACCAATCCCGCCGTGTCGCAGTATTCCTTCAGTTTCTTGACTTCCGCGCTGTTGTCATAGGTAACGAGAGGCTTGTATTGCTTGATCTTGCTGAGCGTATGACGGTCTTTGATTGTGTTGGAGAAGATGATCTTGTCCCAGACGAACCGTTTCTTGTCCTTCGGCTCGAAATGCTTGATATAGTGATATACCTGCATGAACTCGTTATACGAGGCCACATCAAAGCTCGACCCCTCTTTAAAGAGAGTTTCCACAATCTGCTGCGTGGAATTTGCCTTGACTGCGTAATAGCACTGGACCCTGGGAAGGTGCTTCTTGAAGGTACGATAGTTTTCACGGATCACATCGTGGTCAAGAATGAACAACGGGGTACTGTGCTGTTCCACGAGCTTTAACAAGTCCTCGTACATTTCCGTCCTTTCGTTATGACTGGTCGCGCGTTCAACGAACTGCGTCGTCGGAGCCGCCACGCAGGAGGCGACTCCGTGCTGTCGGGCAGGGCTTACAACTTCTTCATCAGAC
>DATDNS010000145.1:0-3991 GCA_036518155.1 Bacteroidota bacterium | reverse complement strand
GGAATCCATCCGTCGCTGCAGCAGACTGAATCCAATGACAAAGATCAGTCCGCCGAACGCGTCGGCGGTCACATCGAGGATATCGGAAGTCCTCCCCCAGACATAGAGCTGGTGGATTTCATCGGTGATGCCGTACAGGATCGTGAATAACAGCGCGGCCAACAGCGCGCAATGCTTCAGACGCGGGAATGTCTCCTGCAACACAAACGCTCTGAACGATAGGCCGCAGAGCACGCCGTAGAATCCTGTGTGGGCAAGCTTGTCGATCATCGGAATGTGAAACGTCGGTATCCGGTGAATCGACGACAGCCAGAATATAATTCCAATCCAGACAAGCGCCGGCAGCTGATTCTGTGCAAAGTTCTTCAAGTAGTTTCCCCTCGCTCAACCATCGCAAATGCCTTCGATAGGAATGTCACGATATCTCCTGCTATCATGCCACGTTCTCCGTATTCTTTTTTTGCAAGATCGCCCGCCAGTCCGTGGAGATAGACTCCGCCAAACGCGCTCGACTCTGCGGTACTCCCCTGGGCCCAAAGGGCGGAGATAATCCCTGAGAGAACGTCCCCCGAGCCAACTGTTGCCATCCCGGGATTGCCGGTCGGATTCACGACCGCCGTTCCGTCTGCCGATGCTGTCACGGTTGGGGCGCCTTTCAGAACAACGATCTTTCGTACCCGACGTGCAAGCGACCGCGCCATTTCAATCCTCTCGTTGTCGATCGCCTCCGACTGTTTCTTCGTCATGCGCGCAAACTCGCCGGTATGAGGCGTCAAGATTATTGTCGCCTTCGACTTCTTCAACACATCCGTGCCTGCGGCGGCGACGGCATTCAGTCCGTCTGCATCGAGAAGGATGTTTCCTGAATACTCCTTAAGGATTCTCACGACAACTGACTGTGTCTCGGGATGCTGGGAAAGTCCCGGGCCGATCGCCACAACGTCTGCCCACGCCAGTTTTGCTCGCAGCACCTCGTAACTCTTCTCACTCAACGTGCCTTCGTCCGTCGACGGCAAAGGCATGACCATCGCTTCAGTGAGCTTCCGGGCCAGAATCGGATAGACTGCTTCGGGAGTGCCTAGCAACACAGCTCCTGCACCGGCACGCAGAGCTGCGGTTGCGGTGAGGGCCGCGGCGCCCGTCAATCCTTTCGAACCGGCCATGACAAACACTTTTCCCACTGAGTATTTGTTCGCCGTGAGCGGCCTGCGGGGCAGCACCATCCGGACATCGTTGACATTCGCCACGAAGGTCTTCGAGAGCACCTTCGCTTGTGTGACAACGTTCGGAATTCCTATGTCGGCGACGTGAACGTTTCCGGCGTATTCTCTGCCGTCGTTCAGCAGAAGCCCTGACTTCCGCAATCCGAATGTTATCGTGTGGGTCGCCCGGACGGCCGCGTTCACAACGGTTCCATCCGTTGCGTTCAATCCCGATGGAATATCAACGGCAAAGACGGGAGCCTTCTGATCGTTGATCCACTCGACGAGGCCGAGGATTGGCTGCTTCACGGTTCCGGAAAACCCGGTTCCGAAAATCGCGTCGACAATGCCGTCGATCGTTTTCAATTTCCCGACACTACTCCTTGCGTACCGCTGTAGTTCAATTGGCGGCTCAGTCCGACCTGAGAGCTTTTTCAGGATCGTGAAATTCGTGAGCGCATCGCCCTTGAGTTCTGGCGGACCGGACGTCATGAACACCGAAATGATCGCGCCTTCGTTTGCCAGATGCCGGGCAACAACGAATCCATCGCCCCCGTTGTTCCCTTTGCCGCAGAAGACGACGATGTGTTTGCCGGCGACAGTGCCGAGCGTCGTTCCTATGAATCGTGCAACGGCTCCGCCGGCGTTCTCCATCAGGAGAAGTCCCGGAATGCCGAAACCCTTGATCGTCGTCTCGTCACACCACTTCATCTCCGCCGCAGAAACGAGTCGTTCCATGACTTCGGAGCTTTCGACTAGTGAAACGATTGGATCAACTGCACAACCGCCGAAGGATACAATCCGAGCTGGAGGATGAACAACGCCGACAGGCCGACCGCAACCATTGCACCCAACGAAGGTTTTTTCGGTGCGTCGGCTTTGCCGTCACGAAAATACATGAGCACAACAACACGCAGATAATAGTATGCAGAAACAAGACTCGTCAGAACACCGATGACGGCAAGCCACGTCATATTTGCCTTGACCGCCGCCAGGAAGACGTAGTATTTGCCGAAGAATCCGCCAAAGGGCGGGACACCGGCAAGCGAAAACATAAAGACCGCCATCAACAGGGAAAGCAATGGCCGCTGAGAACTCAGGCCTGCATAATCATCCAACGTGAGATTCTTCCCGTCTTCCTGTTCCATGATCCCCACGATACCGAACGCGCCGAGGTTCATGAAGAGGTAGGCAACGAGGTAGAAGAGAACTCCGGACTGACCATCAACGTTTGCTGCCGCGACACCCGAGAGCATGTACCCGGCGTGTGCAACGCTCGAATACGCGAGCATCCGTTTGATATTCGTCTGGGCGATGGCGATGACATTTCCGACGATCATGGATGCCGCAGCGATTGCAGCGATGACATCGTTGATTCTCCCGCCCGAATACCCGAGCGTGCGGTCGAACACGACCACAAACACAGCGAACGCAGCCGCCTTCGCTCCCGTCGACATGAATCCTGTCACCGTGGTGGGGGCGCCTTCGTAGACGTCCGGAGCCCACATATGGAACGGGACGGCCGCCACCTTGAAGGAGAATCCGACAATCATCAGTGCGACACCGATGATAAACAGCGTGTTCCCGGAAAGAGCCTGAAATGACGCCGCAATGAGGCGGAGATTTGTCGTTCCCGATGCACCGTAAACGAGTGCAATGCCGTAGAGGAGAAATCCGGTTGCGAACGCGCCGAGGAGGAAATATTTGATTGACGACTCGTTCGAACGATCTTTGATCCGGAAAAATCCGACGAGGACATACAGGCAGACCGACATCAACTCGATGCCCAGGAAAACTATAATCAGGTCGTTCGCGCAGGCCATGAGCACCATCCCGACGGTGGCAAACACGATGAGGATGTAATACTCTCCTTTTTCGTTTTCCATCCTTGCGAGGTAGCTGCGCGACAGGAGAAACGTAAGGATGGCGGCAATGACGAAGAGGATGATGAAATAGCTTCCGAAGCCTCCTGCATTCAGCATCCCGTTGAAGGTCGGCTGTTCCGGATTCAAATGGAAGCACGCAAGGAGGCCTGTCACCAGAAGGCCGGCAATGCCAGCGCCAAAGGTGATGTTGATCCTGGACTCCTTCGTCGATTCGATGACAATGAGAACAAGACCCGTCAGTGTGAGTGCCAATAACGGACCGTTTGCAAGGAGGTCTGAAGTGTAGGAATTCATAAGAGCGTCAAATCCTGAAGAATAAGTACCATATGACCACGAAAAGAGGCAGCAATACTGGGACACTGTATCTGAGAATATAACCAAAGAAGGTCGGGCATTCCACCCCAGAATGTTCGGCGATTGACTTGATCATAAAATTTGGGCCGTTCCCGATATACGTCATAGCGCCGAAAAACACTGCTCCGACGGAAACAGCCTGGACATAGCGCCACGTTTCCGCCGTGATGGCCTGCGCACCCGCCTGGAGCGGATTGGCAAGGCCAAGCGACCCGGGCATCATCATCCCCAGCATCATCTGCATGTGATGCGGGCTGTCGACGTTTGCGCCGTGCAGGCCGAATGCGGCGGTCAGAAAATTCAGGTACGTCGGCGCATTGTCGAGAACGCTTGAGAGTATGCCCGAGCTCCAGAAATATTGACCCGGCGTGACGATCCCCAGGCTTGCCGAATGGAGGTCGAGCCAGTCGAGCGCGGGGATCATGGTGGCAAAAATCCCCGCAAAGAGGATCGCGACTTCTTTGATCGGGTGAAACGTGAATTCGTTTTTCTCGTGAATGTGCCGTCCCGTCGTGTAGAAAGAACCGAGGGCAGCACTCCACATGACGA
>DATDNS010000144.1:0-7926 GCA_036518155.1 Bacteroidota bacterium | reverse complement strand
GTACCCCTTGTCGCCGTGCATGTAGCCGATCGAATAGACGTGGATGAGGAATCCGACGCCCGTGACAATGAGCGTCATGAGGATGGAGAGCTGGTCCACCTGGTATGCGACGTCCACACCGAACGTCGTGGCCGTTCCGGTGAACGTGGAAATCCACGTGAACAGCGTAACAATGCGCTCCCGGTGCGCTTCCTCAAGCCCGAGCATCTGCACGAAGATCGTAGCCGCAATCAGGAAGGAAACGCCCACGACGCCGCTCCCGATGATCCCGATGAGCTTTTCGCTCTTGATCCGGCTTCCCAGCAGACCCAGAAGAAGAAAACCCGCCAGCGGGAACAGGACGATATAGGGGGTATACGCAATCATCGGACGTTGAGATGTTCGGAAGTACGGTTCGTTATGATAGTACTGAAAGCGTTGCTGTGCAGGACCGGTCTCATCACCACTTCAGGATATTGATTTCGTCCAGGTTGACGGTTTGCTTGCGACGGAACAACGCGATGACAATCGCAAGGCCAACGGCAGCCTCCGCGGCGGCAACGGTCATAACGATGAAAACCAGCATTTGACCGGTCGCGTTGCCGAGATACATGGAAAACGCAACGAGCGTCAGATTGACGGAATTGAGCATCAGTTCAATGGACATGAACACAATGATGGCATTCCGCCGTGCGAGCACGCCTGCAGCTCCGATGACAAATAGAATTGCACTCAAAATGAGATATGCCTGGATCGGTACCATAGATCGTCAAAATTTCCTTTTCGCAAGCACAATTGCCCCGACGATGGCAACGAGGAGAAGAATGGATGTGACTTCGAACGGGAATAAGTAGCCGGTGAAGAGCTGGGTTCCAATGTATTCCACCGTCCCGATCTCCACCGTCTGGTGGAACGCACTCGGCGGCAGAAGGTCCCAGGATGTCGCGACAACGTAAATCAGTTCCGTGAGAAGGCCGGCGGCAAGACCGACTGCCACAACTTTCTTGTACGACATCCCGTCCCTCAGTCTCCGCTCATCTCCCAGATTCAAGAGCATGATGACGAACACGAACAGGACCATGATCGCCCCGGCGTAGACGATAATCTGGATCACGGCAATGAACTGTGCGTGGAGCGTCAGGTAAAGTCCCGCAAGACAGAAGAAATTGACGATGAGGTACAGCGCCGAAATGACGGGGCTTCGCCGTGTGACGACAAGGAGCGCCGAACCGATGGCAACAACGGAAAGAACGTAAAAAAGAATTGCTTCGAGGGTCACGATTTACTTTCTGCCAATTCCATGTTCAACGTTATGTTCAACGCAATTTCGCACCAAAACGTTCGCCGTCGGGACCGCTTCCGTGCAATTCGACAAAAGGTCTACGTTGCACGCACCCAGCGAATCAGTTCCGGGATTGTCGGCCGCTTGCCATACACAAGGATCGCAGTCCTGAAGATTTTTCCGGCCGCCCACATCATCACCATGCTCGAGACGACCAGCAGAGAGATCGTCGCGAGGATTTCCCACAGCGGAGGCATCTGGATGGCGATCCTCAGCACCATCAACGTCGGAGTCAGCAGCGGAATATACGACAACACCTTGACCATCATTGAATCCGGGTTCTGCATGACCGGGAACGCAATCACAATCGGCAGTACCAGACACAAGCTGACGTACGTCGTGGCCTGCTGGGCTTCCTGCTCCGTCGTCACCGGCGAACCGACGGCGACGAAAATCGCCGAATAGAACAAATACCCGAGCACAAAATAGACGATCGAGAGCAGCAGGTTCTCGGGGGCAAACGACATCGCACCCTGGAATTTCATCGAGACACCCAATCCTATCAATCCCCAGATCATCACCTGGAGAATCCCCAGACCACTCAGACCGAGGATTTTTCCCGTCATCAGCTCTCTTGCCGAACAGGAGGAGAGCAGCACTTCAATAACGCGATTCGATTTTTCTTCCACGACACTCCGGATGAGCAACTGTCCGGACGTGAGCACAAGAAACATCATCATCATGATGAGGATATACGCGCTGAAGAACGTCTCGAGGAAACCGGATTCCTTTTCTTCGCCTTTGGACGTGAGTTTGATGGATTTGATATTGACGTCGGCAACGAGCTTTTTCATCAACGAGGCGTCGATCTTCATGTCCCTGAAACGCTTTTCCATCACAACTTCTTCAATGGTCCGCGAGAAGCGTTCCTGGAGCTTGATGTTGCTGACATTCTCGGCACGGTATTCGACTTTGCCGCTGTCAAACACGGTCGAAGGTATGATGAAGTAACCTTCCACGGTGCCGTTGGACACCAACCGGTTTGCCTCGGACTTTGTGGGCAGCACACCTTCGGCCCCCGAGAGATTCCTGATAATGTAGTTGGGTTGATTCTTGCTGAGTTTGTACTTCTCGTCAAGTTTTTCCGCAAGCGGCGCAACAACCGATCCTGTTTCGTCGATAATCCCGACGGTGATGGGTTTCTCGTCTTCTTTCATGGCCAGGAGCGTCGGCAGCACGCCGAACCCGATCATGATGACCGGCATCAATACGAGGGAAATAATGAACGCCTTCGACTTCACTTTCTCCATGAATTCCCACCGGGCGACCTGGAGTGCCTTGTTGTTCATACGCCGCCCCTTTCAAGACTTTTCTTCAGGAGATCGCGCTCGACATTCTTGCGCATCCGGAGGTACTGGAACACGGAGGCCAGCACACCGAGCACCAGCAAACCAATCGTGCTGAAGGAAGGTTCTTTTTGGACTCCCAGGAACACGATGAGGACGAGGCACATCAGCGACGACAGCGCCATGGAGACCATCGCCTTGCGGACACGCGGATCCTTCGACAACGACGCCTCCGGAAGCGGGACGACAGGCGGCAGCGGAGCTGGCAGCGGCTGCCGTGGCTCAACGGGCATTCCCACGACATTGATGAAGATCGAATTGAGCGACGGCTCCACGATTTCGAATTTTCTGAGAGCGACTTTGCCGTTCAACATGCCAAGAAGTTCGCTGCTCTTCCCGATGTCGTTTAACTCCAGCTCTGCATAATTTTGATAGACATCTGCCCGCTTGATGAAACCGATTCCTTTGAGGAAGGAGCCGTCACCGTCGTATTCCAGGTGAATGGAGTTCGATCCATACTTCTTTTTGATGTCCGCAAGCGCGCCGCCGAGGACTTCACGCCCTTTGTTGATCAGACAGATATTATCGCAGAGCTTCTCGACCTGCTCCATCTGATGGGTCGAGAACACGATCGCGATGTTTTGCGAACGGAGCCCCATGAGAATGTCCTTGAGGAGGATCTGGTTCACCGGATCCAATCCGGTGAAGGGTTCGTCGAGGATGAGCAATTGCGGGCGGTGAATGAGGGAACAAATCAGCTGGACTTTTTGCTGGTTGCCTTTGGAGAGTTCATCGACTTTGCGATGAGCCATTCCACCCAGTTCAAAACGCTCGAGCCACTGCCGGGCCTGCGGCTTTGCATCTGCGACAGTCATTCCCTTCAGCGTCGCGAAATACAGGATCGTACTGATGATCTTGCTTTTGCGGTATAAACCGCGCTCTTCGGGAAGATACCCGATGATGTTCCACATCTCCGGCGTGAACCGGTGACCGTCGAAGGTAATCTCCCCGCTGTCCGGCTGAATGATGTTGAGGACCGTCCGGATCGTCGTCGTCTTTCCGGCGCCGTTCGGACCCAGGAGACCGAACAATTCGCCGCGCTGCACCTGGAGCGATACGCCGTCCACAGCAACGACTGTGTCGAATTCTTTTCTAAGATTTGTGACTCTTAACATCGTTCTTTCCAAAGAATCGGGTATATGCGTCACGTGACAGCCGTCCGGAGACAACGAAGTCTCCCGGTTGCCGCGGACGGTGGAACTGCTACGGCGTGAGCCTGTAAATCATCCGCGGGAACGGAACGGTTTCCCGGATGTGTTCGAGGCCGCAGATCCACGAGACTGTGCGCTCGATGCCGAGACCGAAGCCTGCGTGCGGAACGGTTCCGTATCTGCGGAGATCAAGATACCACTCGAATGGTTCAAGAGGCAGGTCGTGTTCTTTGATCCGTTCAAGCAACACATCCAGATCGTCCTCACGCTGGCTCCCGCCGATGATCTCTCCGTATCCCTCCGGGGCAAGGACATCGACAGCCAGGGCAAGCTTGGGATTTTGCGGGTCACGTTTCATGTAGAAGGCCTTCACGGCAGCCGGGTAGTGGTGAACCATCACGGGCCGGTCGAATTGTTCCGAAACAACTGTCTCATCGGTCCCGCCAAGATCATTTCCCCATTCAAACGGCAACCCCTTTTTGTGCAGGATTTCGACGGCTTCATCATAGCTGATTCTTGGCAGCGGCTTCTTGACGTTCTGTAGCAATGTTGTATTCCGCTCAAGAACCTGCAATTCCTTTTCCCGGTCCTTCAGGACCGACTGGACAATGTACTCCAGGAAGTCCTCCGCGAGATCCATGTCGTCGTTCAGGTCGTTGAACGCAACTTCCGGTTCGACCATCCAGAATTCGGTCAGATGCCTCCGTGTTTTCGATTTTTCCGCCCGGAACGTGGGTCCAAAACAGTAGACTTTGCCGAGTGCCATGGCTCCCGCTTCGGCATACAACTGGCCGGACTGCGTGAGATACGCTTTACCCAAATCAAAATAGGGAGTCTCGAACAACGTCGATGTCCCTTCGCTGGCATTGGGGGTAAGGATGGGTGAGTCGACAAGCGTGTAGCCGTTACCGTCGAAATAATCCCGGACGGCCTTGATGATTCTATGGCGAACCCGCAAGATAGCGTGCTGCCTGGATGACCTGAGCCACAAGTGCCGACGATCGGCCAGGAATTCAATCCCGTGTTCTTTCGGAGTGATCGGATAATCTTTGGCGATGGAATAGATGGAAAGATCATTGACGTCCAGTTCATACCCGCCGGGCGCACGGTCGTCCTTGCGGACCTTCCCCTTGACGCGAAAGGAGGACTCCTGCGTCAATTTGTCACAATCCGAAAAAACGGATTCCGAGACGGTGTTTTTTGGAACGACGCACTGAATGATGCCCGTGCCGTCTCTCAGCAGCAGGAACCAGATCTTGCCGCTCGAACGCTTATTATAGAGCCAACCCTGGAGCGTGATTTCATCACCGACGTGGGCCGATAAATCTTCAATGTAAGTACGTTTCATGATGCACTCGCGCGGGGTTCTAATCGAAAATGTCTGAAAAATATACCAAACTAATGGCATTTCTCCAAGACAAAACAACGTCCTGCGGCGCCAACGTTTCTGCGGAAGAGACGTCTCCTTTCATACAAAAAAAATCCCCGCCTGAGGGTGTCAAGCGGGGCCGCTTGTGCAGTTGCGACGATCAATTCTCCTTGATCCTCACCTCACATTGCATACATTCTTCCCGATTATGACTTCTCCTGCCCGGGGGGAATGTCCTTGAACTTTGCGTCTTCAACATCGGTGTACGACCGTATTGGCTTCTGCGGCGGTTGTTGCTGCTGTTGACCAGGCGATTGTTTTCTTCCATCGCCCATCAGCCCTCGGAAGAAACCGACGATGATTCGGTAGAAGAAATAGAACACGAAAAAGAAGATCGCAATCCGAACAAGGGCATAGATGGCTTCGCCGATCATCACGTTACTTTCTCACCATCGGGTTGTAATACTCGACCGGGGCGCGGTTGGGGCGCTGGATTTCCTCGAGCAAGTCTTCAAAATCAGCGGGGTTGTTGACAAAATCGATATCCGTAGCTTTGACGATGAGCAGAGGCGTCGACTTGTAGCGGAAAAAGAAATAGTTGTATGCCTCGTTGAGCTCCCGGATGTAGTCTTCGGACATATTCTCTTCCATTTTCCTTTTCCGTTTCCTGATATTGGTCATCAGCCGTTCGACGCTCGACTGGAGGTAGACCACAAGGTCGGGTTGCGGGATATTTTTTTCGATCGAAGAAAGAAGGGTTTCATACAACTTTAGTTCTTCGTCCTGAAGAGTCAGGTAGGCGAAGATCTTGTCTTTCTCGAAGATGTAGTCGGTAATGATGTGGGACTGGAACAAGTCCGCCTGGAACAGATCCTGCTGCTGCTTGTAACGGCTCAGGAGGAAGAAGATCTGCGTCTGGAATGCGTAGTGTTCCGGGTCCTCGTAGAATTTCGGCAGGAAAGGGTTTTGCTCAAACTGTTCGAGTACCAGACGGGCGCCAAGGCGCTGGGAAAGCATTTGCGCAAGCGTCGTTTTTCCTGCGCCGATAACGCCTTCTACTGCTATATGTCGTGTGTCACCGGGCGGTCTCAATGAACATCTCGGATTGGGTTAGGAGAAATGGTCGTTTATGGTTTTGGATCAGCGGGGTTCAACCGCAACCGATAATGTGACGAACGTTCATCGGGCCTTTGTATCGCCGGTGAACAACTTCAGTTTCGTCCGCCGGACAGTGCTCGTGTCGGGACAAAATTTCAGCAAGTCCGCGATGTCCAGACGCCGTACAGGATCGACAAAACCCTGTGCAATTTCGTTGAGGGGGATCAACACGAACCTCCGGTTGGCCAGTTCTCCGTGCGGGATCTTGATTGTTCCGTCGGCAATCACCACCTCATCATAATAGAGAATATCAATGTCGATTTCTCTTGGGCCCCATCGGACTCTCTCTTTGCGGCCCAGCCCTTTTTCGATTCTTTTCAGCTCCTGCAGCAACGCCTGGGGACTCAACAACGTATCGATTTCTGCGACGGCGTTCAGAAATTCGCCCTGGTCCTTGTTTCCGACCGGTTCAGTTTCGTACACCGACGATACTGCGCGGACGCGGGTCTGCTGGAGTGTTGCGGTTTCCGTCAGTGCCGTACTGAGAAAATGCAGCCGATCGCCTTTGTTGGAACCCAACCCCAAATAGACCTTTGCCATCCCACCACCATGTTTACAGGTTCTTCCTGCGATCCGGGTCTGCGCTGGTTCCTTGTTGAACACGCACTACTATCGGTCGCCGCTCATCTCCACTTCGACGTGGTCGATGACCCCTTTCACCGCCGCTCCGGGTTTCCGCACACGAACCACGACGCGTTCCACTTTGAGAAATTGACCCAGGATCCCTTTAATGATCTCGGAACCCAATCGCTCAAGCAGAAGGAATTTGTGTCCAACCACGACGCCTCGAATGCAGTCGTAGACACGCTCATAATCCACCGTGTCGCGCAGGTTGTCACTCTTTGCCCCTTTGGACAGGTCACAATGGAGCTCGACATCAACCTGGAATTTTCCCCCGAGATTCTGTTCGTCGGAAAGGACGCCGTGGTAGGCATAGAACACGGCGTTATGGAGTCGAATGATGCTGAGATTTGTTTTCTGTTTCACTGTCGCACGTTCGCTGTGTGAATTCTCTCGCGAACCCTGGCGGGCTCGCTTCACGACCGGTACAAAATATAGACAACCGAGTTGCGAAAGGCAAAAGGCCGGGACAGGATTACAATTTCTCTATTTTCGCCCACGTGTCCCGAAGGGTGACTGTCCGGTTGAACACGAGCTTGCCGTCGCGGGAGTCCGCATCGACGCAAAAATAACCGAGCCGCTCGAATTGGAAACGATCCAGCGGCTTTGCCGTTGCAAGACCCGGCTCCACTTTACAATTCGTGAGGACCTGGAGCGAAGCAGGATTCATCAGATCCTTCCAGTTTTCTCCTCCGGGGTTTTCGACGGTGAAAAGCCTGTCGTACAGTCTCGCTTCGGCATCAAGTGCGTGCGGGGCGGAGACCCAGTGAATTGTCCCTTTGACCTTCCTTGCACTCTGGGGCGACCCGCTTTTCGTCTCGGGGTCGTACGTGCATCGCAATTCGACGACCTCGCCGGAGGTCTTGTCTTTAACCACCTCGATACACTTGATAATATAGGCGTACCTCAGGCGCACCTCGGCTCCGGGCGACAGGCGAAAATACTTTTTCGGAGGATTTT
>DATDNS010000143.1:0-2777 GCA_036518155.1 Bacteroidota bacterium | reverse complement strand
CTGTGTAAAATCCGGGAACTGTGATGCCAAATTCTTTGCCGACCGCCTGTTTATATCGTTCGTGGGTGAAATCGATGAATCGATCCGTCGATTCAGGATTAAGCGCATCGATATAGTATGGGACACGTTTTTCCAGAAAGTAGAGCAATCGCCATTTGCCGGGTGGGGCCTCCCACGGAATTACGCGTTCAAAGGAGAGATTTTGCGTTAGGTCGATAGGGTTTGTTATGCCGTTATGGTACTCTTCTTCTGTACACGCGAACGCGGCAATCGGATACGAGTCACCCGTGTTGACGTAGCGATTGTCAGTGGCTTCAAGAAAGGTAAACAGCGGACCATCGACGTTGAGAGCAACCAGTTCAAGATACCGCTGCGACAATTCGGGAAATTGTTTCGGGACTTTTCGCTCGGCGGTGCCGCTCGGCCAGTTCATTTCGTCATAGACCCAGAGGTCGATGCCGATTTCTTTCGCCTTCTCGACAGCGAACTTCACTTTCTTGAACCAGGCTTCTGACAAATAAGGGACTGTCAGGCCAAACCTTCCGTGGATGAAAACCCCGGGAATCCCTTTGCTTTTATATTCACGGAGCTGCCATTCCATCTCTTTTTCATCCATGGCTCCGTTCCAGAACCAGAATGGCAGGATACCAAGTTCAGGCGGGGGCGTCTTGAAATTGTCTTTGGTGAGTGAGGTTCCGTGGAGCGTTAAGCGGGAGAACGCCATTTATTTTCCGTTTGTGAACAGTGTGCGACCTCAGCACAATACTCGTGCCATTGACTTTTATGTAGCGATGCGGACTGAGCCTTAGTACGCAACGCTCAACGTAATTCGATGCGGTGACTCCAGATATGTATAGTTTACGTACGCGTAGTCAAGTCGCACGTCCATCTCGCCGATGACCTGGTTCAGCCCGATACCAACCGATAGATTCCCTTCATCGTAGTTGAACCGGTAACCGGCACGCATCGCGAGCGTACTACCAAGCCAGTACTCTCCGCCGACGTGGAGTCGATCGCCATAATCGTTTGTATGGACGGCGTCCACAGCAACGGTGAATCTGTGGTAACCACCCATGCTGAACAATCCGTCCTGCTCATTGACAAGATTGAAAGCGGTGCCGACTCGGAACATGAGCGGAAGTTCGTATCCTTCCGACCGATTGCTGTGTTCAAGCCACTTTACCGACGGACCGAAATTCTGCGCGCTCATCGCTATGCGCATGCCTTTGTAGCCGATATCGTAGTTGGTGCCAATATCGTATGCAAACACTTTGACATCGTAGGTGAACAACTTTTCCTGAAGCATTTTTACGGTCGCACCGATTGAAAGCCTGTCCGTGAATTCTCTCGCAGCGCTGAAGCCAATCAACATATCTCCACCGGTAAAAGACTTTCCCGTTCGCGTGTCGGCAGAACCCGTCGGCGAAGAAACGAGCGCTTCAGTAATCGATCCATAATCGAGCGAACTAAAACTCAACGCGAACGTTCCAATTCCCTCCCACCGGATGCCTGCAGCCGCGCTGTAGTACTTGGTGTCGGCAAACCACGTCGCATAGGAAAACGAGGCTTCCGAGGTGGCAATACCGGAAATTCCTGCCGGGTTCCAGTAACTCGCATTGACGTCCCGGACAATGCTGATGGCCGCTTCACCAATGCTCGCCTGGCGTGCACCCACGCCGATTTTCACGAACTGAAAAGCGGTCCGGCCTGCCTTGTTGAATGACTGTGCGAACACATTGGTGGACTGGGCAGAGAACAGTGCTGCCATGAGAATGACATGCATGAGCTTCTTCATTGTTCACCTGAATACTTTCGTTGAATTATAGCGCAACGTGAATCACAAGTCACGGTTGTTACGCGGGAAAGTCTTGTCATCATCGGATGAGCATCAATTTGCCCGTCTTCCCTCCGTTCACGCCGGGGGTATGAGACTCGACGTGATAGACGTACAGCCCCGGTGCAACCAGCAATCCCGAGGTGCTCTTTTGATCCCACGCCTCACTTCCTGAGAGATTGCCGAGGGCATCCGGTTTGTGTTCAAGGACGCGCACCAAATCTCCCACGAGCGTGTAGATGCGGATAGTGCAAATCTTTGGGAGATTCCGGAACACAACCTGGAACGGATCGTTGACAAAGCTCCTGTTGGGGTCGTTGAAGACGTAAGGATTTGGCACAACAAAAATATCGAACGTCGTGCTCGGTCCTACAAATGCCCGCACAGTGCCCGTCTTGTTATAGTCTCCACTTTCCAGAGATGGAAGATTGGGCACGAGTGTGCCGTTGGCCGAGGTCCAGGACTTGCCACCTTTGCTGTAGGCGGACACATAGTAACCGTACGGGACATCGAATCGGACTGAGCGATCGAGGAACCGGTATTTCTGCAGACCGTCGTCTACGTATTGGTACTGCGAAACGCTGTCATACGGTATGTCCTTGACGAGAGTCCACGTTGCGCCGCGGAAAGTCTTTGGCTGATTGTCGGCCACAAATTGAAAATCCTCCGAGCGATAGATTCTGTAACCGGCAAGATCTGAAGCCCCGTCGTAGAATACAGCATTTGCCCCATCCCTGAATATCACATTTTCTGGTAAACGATCCCAGATGACCGAGATAACCGCCGTATCCATGCCGACCGAGACATTCACACCCTTCACATTTGGTCCCGGTGGCGGCTCCGGTACATCGGCGGCCAGCGGGATACCGTTCACCGTTGCACCAAATCCCCATTTTATAGCATTGCGAGCGTTCGCTGCGTTCCGCCGTATCGCTGCGATGGA
>DATDNS010000142.1:0-5907 GCA_036518155.1 Bacteroidota bacterium | reverse complement strand
GGGCTTGCGGAAGTCTTCCGGTTGGTCGATGAAGATGACAAGAATGCAACGCCGACGATGCTCCTTGGCAAGATTGACCAGGGAACGAAGAAACGCGACATTATCTACGAACAACCGGAAGTGAAGGAAGTGAATGCGCTCAAATACGAGCTCGAAATGTTCATCAGCGCAATTCTTAACAACACCGAACCTCACGTGACCGGAAACGACGGAATGCAGGCCCTTGAAGTCGCACGCGAAATTATGACGCGCATAGACACGCAGAAAATCAAATTGGTGTAATGACCACCCGCACAATCACAATCGACGACCCCCTTTTGCGACAGATTGGTGATGCCGCAGACAGCGCATCCGTCCGTGTGTACCTGGTCGGCGGATACGTCCGGGACTTGTTGTTGGGGAAGAAGGGGAAGGATATCGACGTCGTCGTCCTCGGCGAAGGCGTACGATTTGCCGAGACGATGGCTCAACGCTGGAAAAAGTCGAACCTGGTCGTGTATGAGCGATTCGGAACGGCGATGATTCAACTGGAGGAGCAAAAAGTCGAATTCGTCGGAGCGCGAAGTGAACGCTATGACAGGGATTCACGCAAGCCGACGGTAACGGGCGGGACGCTTGGAGACGACCTCTCGCGGAGAGATTTTACGATCAATGCTGTTGCGGTATCTCTCAACGCTGATACTCTCGGTACCGTCGAGGATCCGTTTGACGGAGAAGGAGACCTCGGCAGAAAGATCCTCAAGACTCCTCTTGATCCGGAGAAGACGTTCGACGACGATCCCCTGAGGATTCTGCGTGCTGTACGGTTTGCCGCACAGCTCTCATTCCAGATTGACAAACCGGCATTCGAGGCAGGCCGGAAAATGCGGGATCGCCTGGGAATCGTTTCGCAGGAAAGAATTTCGGATGAATTCCTCAAAATCATGGCCAGTCCCAGGCCATCCGTCGGACTTCAGGCGGCCTATGACATGGGCCTGTTTGGTGTCATTTTTCCCGAACTGGAATCGCTGGCCGGTGTCGATCAACGTCAGGATTTCCATCACAAGGATGTCTTTCGGCACACACTTATGGTAGTCGACAATATCAGTAGTCGGACGGACAATCTTTGGCTGAGGATGGCGGCGTTGTTCCACGACATTGCAAAACCGAGGACCAAGGCATTCAAAGAGGGTATCGGCTGGACGTTTCACGGACACGAAGAACTCGGCGCGAGGATGGTGAAACCGATATTCCGGAGAATGCGCCTGCCGATGGATCACGTCCCATACGTGGAAAAACTGGTGCGTTTGCATCTTCGCCCAATGGCTCTCGTTGATTCCATCGTCACAGATTCCGCTGTCCGCCGCCTGATGTTCGATGCCGGCGCGGAAGTCGATGACCTCATGATACTCTGCAGGGCGGACATTACGTCGAAAAATCCGAAGCTCGTCGAGCAGGTAAGGAGGAACTACGAACTTGTCATGCAAAAGATGGTGGAAGTGGAGGAAAAGGACCGAATCCGCAATTGGCAGCCTCCACTCCGCGGAGATGAAATCATGCAGATCTGCAGCCTGCAACCTGGCAAACTCGTCGGCATTCTGAAGGACAAGATTACCGACGCCATCCTTGACGGTGTCATTCCGAACGAACACGAATCGGCACGAGAATATCTGTTGAAGATCAAGGATGAGGCTATACGGAAATTCTCTGAAGATATGACCATCAAGCGCTAAGCAGGCGGATATTTCCCAATTTGTGGAAACATTTGGACACGTTTTTCAGTCTAAATTCACTGGGAAAAATGGCATCAAATGAAACTTTGATCCATTTTTGCCGTTTATTAGTCATTGATGGAGGCTCAATTCTCAATATCACCCCACTGACAAGCCAAATTCTAACCCGCGGAGACTAGTTCATGAAGAAGTTTTGCACGTATGCGTTGACGGCTCTAATCGCTTCAATCCCCGTCATCGCCCAGACCCAAACGGATCAGCCGAAAACCATCACACTTGACCAGGCGCTTGCTATCGCATTTGAACGTAATGTAACCGTCGCCCAGGCAGCTAACGGAATCGACAACGCCCGAGCCGGAGTCATATCGGCGTATGGAGCGTACGTGCCGAGACTTGGAATAAATGCTGGTTTCAACCGGCTGGGATATAGTTCTCCCCCGACCGTTCGCATTGGATTTGGAGGAATTCCAACACCGTATCCAAGAACAGATGAGTGGAACAACACCTACAGCGGATCAATAGGCTTGTCGTACACGCTGTTCGATGGATTCAACCGGGAAGCAAACTTTGGTTCTGCGCAGGCCGGGGAAGCACAAGCTGAGCAGACATATGATCGGACCCGCCAGTCAATTGCCGATGCTGTGTCCAGCCAGTATCTCTTCGTTCTTCAGAATGAACAGCAGGTGAAGGTCTATCAGGAGAACCTGAACAATGAGAAAAACCGATTGGACCGAATAACGGAGCAAAACAGGCTCGGAGCCGTCGCCATCGGCGATGTCTATCGTCAACAATCAGTCGTGGCACAAGCAGAATATAACTTCATCAGCGGACAGAATCAGTACGACAAGTCAAAAGCTGACCTGTTGAACCTCCTGGCCCTGAATGTGAATCAGGAATATGTCATTGCCGATCCCGCGATTGCCGCACAAATCAAACAGGTTGAAACTGATCCGGGAGTACAGGCGCTTGGCTCGTTTGATGAGTTGTTGAAAAGGGCTCTCGTTGCGCGGCCGGACTATAAGAACTCGGAAGAAAATGTGAACCTGGCCGATTTTGGAATCACGCAGGCGTGGAGCAGTTACTATCCGAATCTCAACGTGAATGCAGGGTATGCAACGAATGCACAAACCTGGGATGTCGCATCAAAATGGAGCAATCACAGCACCAGCATCGGTCTCAATTTGAGCTGGCAACTCCCCGAAATTTTCGGGGCGATCCAGCGAATTCAGACGGCAAACATCTCCAAGAAAAATGCGGTGCTCCAGCTTCAGCAAAAGGAACGCGATATCAGTGTCGAGTTGAAGAAGGCGTTGCTCGATCTGGAAGCTGCACGAAAACAATACGTCGCGAGCCAGAAAAGTCAGATTGCCGCCGAACAGGACAGAAAGACTGCAGAGGCAAAGTACAATCTTGGTTCGGGGACGTTGCTTGATCTCCAGGTCGCGAATACGACCTTTCTCAACGCCCAGCTGACAACATTGTTCAACGCATACAACTTTATCTCGTTGAAGAAGAATCTCGACCTTGTGCTCGGAGAGAAGAAATACTAACAAATCCATTCAACCTGCGGGACATTAGAGTATATTTGCAAGGGAGCAAGTAATCATGGCAAATGGCAACGGAAAGAAATCAAAGAAGAAGATCATCATCTTCTCAATCATCATCATCGTGCTCGTCGGTCTGGCCCTGCTCGTGTTCCTCGGCAGCAAGCGGGAAACGATCACGACCGTCCAGACCGAGAAAGTCGTGCGCAGAAATATCACGCAGATCGTCTCGGCGACGGGGAAAATTCAGCCCGAGACCCAGGTGAAGATCAATGCCGAGGTCAGCGGCGAGATTATCGATCTTCCTGTCAAGGAAGGTCAGACGGTCAAGCGGGGTCAGTTGCTCGTAAAAATCAAGCCGGATGCGTACAAGGCACAGCTCGACCAATCCGATGCGAGTCTGAAGATGGCCGAAGCAAGCCTGAAGAAGGCCGACGCGGACTTCAAGCGAGTCCAGGGTCTCTTCGCGAAGCAGCTCGCTTCCGATGCCGATATGGATGCTGCCCGGGCTACATACGAAAACGCCAAAGCTTCCTACGATCAGGCAGTTTCGTCGGTCAGCCAGGCCCGTGACACGTACTCCAAGACTTCCATCTATGCACCCATGGATGGTATCGTCAGTCAGTTGATTTCTGAGCTCGGCGAACGTGTCAGCGGAAGTACGTTTACGCTGGGGACACAAATCATGACGATCGCCGACCTTTCGAAGATGGAAGCGCGAATCGATGTCGGTGAAAACGATATCGTGATGGTTGGCATTGGAGACACGGCGCGCATCCAGGTGGATGCATTCCCCAATCAAAATTTTGTGGGAACGGTCTCGCGCATCGCCAATACGGCCACGACGACCGGGGCAGGCACGCAATCTGAAGTCACCAACTTCGAAGTTCGTGTATCGATTGCCGGAGCGGACACTGTGCAATTCCGCCCGGGGATGTCGATGAACGCGGATATCGAAACAGAGACCCACAACAACGTGTTGGCCGTACCGATTCAGTCTGTTACGGTGAGAATACCGAAGATGGAGAACACCAAGGATCAGGCTCCCCAGGAAGGCGAAGCCCAGCTGAGCACGAACAAGAGCAAACAGAAAGCGAAAGAAGAAGACAAGCTGGCTGAGATCGTGTTCGTCGTCTCCGACGGCAAAGCCAAGACGGCCAAGGTTAAACGCGGTATCAGCAATGATACATACGTGGAGATTACGGAAGGCGTCAAAGAAGGGGACGAGGTTGTTTCCGGTCCGTTCAAGGCCATCAACAAAGACCTCGAGGATGGTTCGGTGGTCAAGGTCGATAACAAGAAGCAGCTTGCGACAGGCAAGTTGGCTGAGAAAACCAATTGATTCTCTGAATCCGAACTCCAGACACTGAACGATCTGTTATCATAGCGAAAAGGAACCGGATATGCCCGTCATTAAGCTTAGCAATATCACCAAGGTTTATCAAATGGGAGCTGAGGAAGTGCACGCCTTGCGCGGGGTCAGCGTTGAAATAGCGAGGAATGAGTACGTTGCGATTATGGGACCGTCCGGTTCCGGCAAATCCACCCTGATGAACATCATCGGTTGCCTGGACACGCCGACCGGCGGATTGTACGAACTGAACGGCGTCAACGTCAGCGATATGAACGACAACGAGCTCGCGAAAATCCGGAACAAGGAAATTGGTTTTGTCTTCCAGACCTTCAACCTCCTTGCACGCTCGGATGTTCTGCACAATGTTGAGCTTCCGCTGATCTACGGCGGCGTCGGATCAGGGGAGCGCAAGAAAATGGCGAAAGAGGCCCTGCAACGCGTCGGACTTGGCGACCGGATGACGCACAAGCCGAACGAGCTCTCGGGCGGTCAGCGTCAGCGTGTTGCCGTTGCACGAGCCTTGGTCACTCGACCGTCAATTCTTCTTGCCGACGAGCCAACCGGCAACCTGGATAGCAAGACCGGCGAAGAGATTATGGGATTGTTCGAGGATCTTCACAGGGAGGGGAATACGATCATTCTGGTGACGCACGAAGCGGATATCGCTGCCCACGCTCACAGGGTAGTGCGAATTCACGACGGAAAGATTGAATCGGATCAGCCGTCAAAAGAGCGCAAGGTCATTCTTACCGCAGCTTCTCAGACCGCATAATCATGAAGTATTATCTGATAGAGTTCAAGGAAGGTCTGGGATTTTCCTTCCGTGCAATCCGGGCCAACAAGATGCGCTCCGCGCTGACGACGCTCGGAATCGTCATCGGTATCGTGTCGGTAACACTCATGGCAACGGCGATTGAAGGGCTTAACGGGGCCTTCAACGCGAGCATCGCGAAGCTCGGTGCCGATGTCCTTTACGTCCAAAAATTCCCCTGGGGAGGCGGGGAGGATTGGTGGGTGCTCAGGAACCGTCCCGATATTACCTTCCAGAATGCCAAGGCCGTTGCACGTGAGGCCACCATGGCGCAAAACGTCACGGTCATCAACGGTACTCAGGCAACGGTCAAATACGGACAAAAGTATGTGGAAGGCGTCATCATCATCGGAACCGACGAACAATTCCTCGAGACCGTCGGGAGCGATCTTTCGCTCGGCAGATTCTTTTCGAAGCAGGAGGCTGATGGCGGAAGGCCTGTATGCGTCCTTGGTTCCGAAATTGCAACTAATCTCTATCCGAACG
>DATDNS010000141.1:0-3619 GCA_036518155.1 Bacteroidota bacterium | reverse complement strand
AATTCGTTCGATCCTGATCAGCATCGGTATCGGAAGTCTGGCTGCTGCGCTGCTGCTCTTTGTGATCGAATTTACCCGGGCGGTTCCTTCAGAATCGCTCGCCTACAAACGCTCTGTTGCTCCGGTCGCCGAGGAAATCCTCAAGGCCGTGTTCCTTGTTTATCTCGTACGGAGCCGGAGGGTAGGGTTTGTGGTTGATGCCGCCATCCAGGGGTTTGCTCTCGGCGCCGGATTTGCACTTTTTGAAAACATTTATTATCTGGAATCGCTGAATGAGACCAATCTCCTCGTATGGATCGTTCGCGGTTTCGGGACGGCGGTCATGCACGGTGGCACAACGGCCATCGCGGGGATTGTCTCCAAGAGTGTCTCTGATATCAAGGATTCTTTATCGCTGCTCGTTTTCGTACCGGGACTCCTGGCGGCGATTGTAATCCATGCAACGTTCAATCTCGTTCTTCTTCCGCCAGTCACGTCGACTGTTTTGGTCGTCGTGCTTCTGCCGATGTTGATGTTCGGCGCATTTGCTCAGAGCGAGAAAGCCACAAGAAGCTGGCTTGGTGTGGGATTCGATAACGATGCCGAGCTCCTGACGATGGTCACCACCGGCGGGATCGCCAAAACGCGGATCGGCCAGTACCTGGATTCCATTCAAAGCAAGTTCCGCGGTGAAGTTGTCGCCGATATGTTATGCTATTTGCGGCTGTATCTTGAACTGGCGATCCAGGCTAAAGGGATCCTCCTGATGCGTGAATCCGGCTTCAATATTGATCCGGACCCGAAAGTCCGTGCAAAATTTGACGAAATGGCATATCTTCAAAGAAGTATCGGCAAGACAGGTTTACTGGCGTTATCACCATTCCTAAGGACGAGCAGTCGTGACCTGTGGCAGATGCACATGCTGAAAAGTCGGTAGAACGACGTTTCAACGCAAAGGAAGGTCCATGGCAAAGAAGACTTCGCAAAGCAAAAAACCCGCTGGAGGGGTTAAGTCATATGTCCACCGTCTTGAATCGTTGATCGATGCGTCGAAGCATCTCAACACGACCTTCGACCTCGACAAACTGCTTTCGATCATTCTTAACCTCGCGACAAAAAATCTCAACGCCGAACGGGGAACGATCTATCTCATCGACGACAAGACGAAGGAACTCTGGTCGAAGGTGGTGAAGGGAGAAGGGCTCGTGGAAATTCGTCTGCCGATCGGAACGGGGATTTCAGGAACAGTTGCGGAAACGGGAGAAACCATCAACCTGAAGGACGCGAGCAAGGATACACGGTTCTATTCGGGATACGACAAGCGGTCGGGATTCCGTACGAAGACGATGCTTTGCATGCCGATGAAAAACCGACTTGGGAAGATCATCGGCGTATTCCAGATCATCAACAAGAAGCGGGGGGCTTTCGACGAAGAAGACGAGCTGTTTATGAAAGCCTTCTCCGAGCACGCCGCCCTTGCGATCGAGAACGCAAGATTGTACCAGACAAGCCTTGAAAGCGAGCGCGTCCAGAAAGAATTGCAGATCGCCGGCGAGATTCAGCAGCGTCTGCTCCCAAAAGAAATCGTGCCGATTCCGCATTACGAGATTGCCGCGGCTGCACAGCCGTGTACGAGCGTGGGTGGAGACTTCTACGACGTGATTGCGCTCGGAAACGACCGCTATGCCTTCGTCATGGCGGACGTCACGGGAAAAGGCGTGCCGGCCGCACTGCTGGTCTCGACGCTCCACGCGTCGTTGCGGGCATATATTCATTCCGATACGGATCTCGCGGAACTGACGGCAAAGTTGAACAACCTTGTCTATGAGAACAGTCCGTCCGAACGCTTCATCACATTCTTCATCATGATCCTCGACTGCAACTCGCACAGCATTACCTACGTCAATGCCGGACACAATTTCCCCTATCTCTTCCACCCGCAGTCTGTGGAAATCCTCGAACTCGAGGCAAGCGGATTGCCGCTCGGCATGGTCGGCAATGTTCAATACGAATCCAAGAAAATCAGTCTCGGTTATAATGATGTTCTCGCGCTGTATACCGATGGCGTGACAGAAGCCATGGACAAAGGAAAGCAGCAGTACAGCGAAGAACGGTTGAAACGGACGATCAAAGACAGTCTGGTCGGTCCAGCACACGAGATCAAAGACAATATCCTCAAAGACGTTCGCGCGTTCATCGGCCACGAACCTCCTTCTGATGACCTGACGTTGCTTGTCCTGAAGCAAGTCTAACCCCGCGCATTGTCCTGCGGCGCATTCTCGTCTTCGTGCACACGGGCTGACTCTTTGTTGTCTGGGACAACGAAGGGCCGGCGATCGCTGGTCATTTGATTAATCAGACATCCTTTTGTATTCTTGCTTCCGGCTTGAACCAATGAAGGGATAGAAGATGTCTCGACGTTTCTCTCTGAAAGCAACGCTGCTCGTTTTGTCGGCAATTGCCGCTCCGTTGCACGCTCAAACCAACGACGCCTCGTACTTTCCGGGTCCATCCTTCTACGGGACCGGGACGTGGAACGCAGATTCTCTGGGAAACCACCGCGTGATCATCAGGGTTGGCGAAAACGCTGACGCAGTCCTTGCGCATATCCCGTGGCGCCGCAGGGATAAGGAGCCCGAGCGGAAAGGCATCTATGTCGTTGACGCATTCTCCGGAAGGAGGATTACCAATCTCCAGTGCGTGCACATCAACCGGGAGTACGGCGACATTGTCTTTCAGCCCTCGACGATACCGAGCGAGTATTATGTCTATTATCTCCTCTATCGTTCGAACGGATCGAACTATCCGAAAGGATACTATCTCCCGATGGAGCAGACTGCGGACTCGGCCTGGCTGAAGTTACACAACCTTGACGATCCGGAAAAGGTTGAGAACGTCGTCCACGAGTTACCCGAAGCCACGCTTGTTCAATTCCAGGCAATCGACGAGTTCAACAGCTTCTACCCGATGGAAATCATCGCGACGAAGGCTGAAGTCGAACACCTGCTCAACGTGAACAGAAAAGCAGATTACCTTCTATTTCCTGAAGACCGAAAAGATCCAATCAAAATGTCGGACGATCTTCCCGCAAAATGGATCATGGATGGGCCGCGCAAACTCTTCGGAGGATTCGCACACAAGGGGGAATTTTACACGTTCCAAATCGGGCTCTTTGCTGCGCGAACGCAGATTGAAGGGGTGAAGGTATCGATGAGCGACTTGCGCGGGCGGGATGGGGGGACAATTCCGTCATTGTCGTTCACCTCGTTCAATACCGGAGGCGTTGACTGGCAGGGAAAAGAATTTGAAAAATCGGTAACCGTTGAACGGGGCAAAGTCCAGGCGCTGTGGATGGGTGTCCAGGTTCCGCCGGATGCGGAACCAGGATTCTACACAGGTGAGATCACGATCTCACCACGGGGATTAAAAGCCACGAAGGTGAAAATTCATTTGGATGTTTCCGATAAATTGCTGGCCGATGCCGGCGACAGCGATCCGTTCCGGTTGTCGCGACTGCGCTGGCTTGATTCACAGCTTGCTGCGGATGATAGCGTTGTGCCGCCGTTTATTCCGATGACTGTGAAGGACAACGTTATCACCTGTCTTGGCCGAACCGTAACGCTTTCCCCCTCCGGCTTTC
>DATDNS010000140.1:0-3487 GCA_036518155.1 Bacteroidota bacterium | reverse complement strand
CTGGATGCCGGGAGCGGTGCTGATTCGCCCGTGCCCGATGAAATGATCCAGAAAATCGCAAAACATTGTTCGCTGCCGATGATTGTCGGGGGCGGAATCCGGAATCCCGAAGTTGCCCGCGAAAAAGTGCTGGCCGGTGCATCGTTCATCGTTACGGGAACGATCAACGAACAGAATTCCCACCACTCACTCGTCCGGGAATTCGCCGAAGCTATTCATTCCGTGGAAGTATCGGGCCGCAAGCGCTAGGTCGGGGGTCGCAGCAATTCAATGATCAATCGCAGTTCAACACATTACCAAATTGAAAATATCCACACTTGACCATTCGCAATCCGGAATAACCCTATGGCTCATCTACCGGTCACGCTGCTCTATCGCGAAAAGTTTATCACCGACTCCCTTCGGGAAAGCGCTGAGACAAAGAAGAAAATAGCAGAACGCTGCGCCGGGGACATTTCAAAGGCGATTGACCTTTTGATCAAGGCTTTCAACGGGAAGAAGAAGGTACTTCTCTGCGGAAACGGGGGGAGCGCTGCGGACGCGCAACACCTTGCGACCGAGTGTGTCATCCGTTTGAGTCCGACCATCAAACGACCGGGCCTCCCTGCCATTGCGTTGACGACCGACACATCGAACCTTACGGCCGGAGCGAATGACATCGGCTACGACAACGTCTTTGCGCGTTCGGTCGAAGCGCTTGGCGTGGAAGGAGACGTTCTGATCGGGATCAGCACAAGCGGCAATTCTGCAAGCGTGAACAACGCGTTTGTAAAAGCGAAAGACAAGAAATTGGTCACGATCGCCTTACTCGGAAAAGACGGCGGCAAATCAAAGGACCTCGTCGACCTTGCGGTCATCGTTCCCTCCAACGATACACAGCGGATCCAGGAGGGTCACATCACCATCGGCCACATCATCTTCCAGGAGGTTGAGCAGGAAATGTTCGGATAACGGCGGCCGTCTGTCGATACGTGGTTGAGCCGCAGGGTAATGAACACAAAGCAGCCTTGAAACCGATGCCGGTACTACCGGCGAGTCAAAGCATTGAGGGACCTCGTTTGACACCCAACAAGCAGCGCACAGATTTTCTCATCCCTTTTCTTACCGTATTGTTCGACGCCGTTGCGATCGAGGTTTCATTCATGGTATCGTACTGGCTGCGGTTCTACTCTCCGCTGATCTCCTACGCGGAGGTCACCAAAGGATTTCCCCCATTGAGTGAGTATGTCGCCGGGTCATTCGTCGTCATTCCCGTTTGGCTGTTTCTCTTTAACCAGCGTGGCATGCATCGGGCCAGGAGGAACGTCTATTTCTCGGACGAATTTTTCGCGATCGTGCGGTTGGTGTTCATCGGGATGCTCATCGTGATGGCCGGTGCATTCTTCTACCGGACATTCTCGTATTCCCGCCTCGTCTTTGCGCTCCTCGGGGTCACCGCTGTCGTGTGCATTTCCTTCGAGCGTTTCTACATGATGAAGTTCGAGCAATGGTGGTACCGTACGGGCCACGATGTCAAGCGGGTCGTCCTTGTAGGAACGAATGCGATGGCGAGGCGTGTCTACGAATCGATTTCCGGCGACCCAAACCTCGGGTACGCCATCGAAGGATACTTTTCTGTCAACGGACCGGGTGAGATGAGCACAACCCCGGCAAAGCCCATCGGATCATTTGAAGAGCTGCCGGAGTATGCCAGACGCGAATCGATCGACATCATTCTGGTGGCACTGGACTCCAAAGACCATCCCATTCTCTTCGACCTTGTGCGCCGCTGCGAAGGAATCAATACGGAAATCATGATGGTCCCCGATCTTCTCGAAATGATGACGAGCCAGGTCCGCATCAAAGAGCTCGAGGGCATTCCGTTCATCAGGGTCAAGACGACGCCGATGAGTTCGTGGAATCAGGTCATGAAGCGGTCTTTTGACCTTTTCGTTGCGCTGTTGGTCCTCGTTGTCGTTAGCCCGGTTATTGCGTTGCTCGCCCTTCTCGTCAAGCTGACATCCCCAGGACCCGTTTTTTACCTCCAGGAGCGGATCGGCCTCGATGGAAATCCTTTCCGCCTGATCAAGTTCAGGTCGATGAGAACGGATGCCGAAGAGAGCACCGGGCCCGTATGGGCATCGAAGGGGGATCCCCGAACCACGCGGCTCGGCAAGTTCATGCGCCGCTTCAGTCTCGACGAACTGCCTCAACTGGTCAACGTCATCAGGGGAGAAATGAGTCTGGTCGGACCCAGGCCGGAACGCCCTCATTTTGTTGAGCAGTTCAGCAAAGGCGTCCCGAAGTACCTTGACCGGCACAGGGTCAAGGCGGGTATGACCGGATGGGCACAGGTGAACGGTTTGCGGGGAGGGGAAGGCTCCATCGAGGAACGAACGAAGTTCGACGTTTACTACGTCGAAAATTGGTCCCTCGTCTTTGACCTCAAGATCATTTTCAAGACAGTCCGCGCAGTGCTCTTCGGAAACGATGCATACTAGAAGGGCCTTCGCCACTCCTCCACCATCCATTTTTTCGGCCGGGTTCGCATGATCGCAGCAGTCATATTCCTCGTTCATTTCGCCGCAATGATCTACGCATTCTCCAAGTACAAGAAGGATGGAATCAGCGAAGGCTGGCTGGCCGTTGCTTTCGTCGTCATTATCTTCTCGGTCGGATGGACCGTTTCTACGATGGTTGCCAAGCTTATGTTCCCGACCGCCATCGTTGGTCGATGGGTCAGTCAGTTACAGGCTACGCACATTGAGCGCTTGTTCGCGAAGGAACTTACCGTGGATACCTTTTCGCTGATCCTCCTGACGGCGGGAGAACTGGTTTTCTACTACTTCTATCTTCGCCCGGGAAACAGGGACAGCCGTCCGGACACGAATACCCCGGACCATTGAAGGAAGTCGATTACTTCAGTTTGAAAACGAAGGTGACGAGGCAGGATTGATCGACTTGAGGTGTTGAAGCGCGTAGCGGTTCAAATTTCCAGTACCGCAGTTCTTTCATCGCGGCGTTTTCCAGCTGGGTGTTCGCCTTCTGGGCTGGTTGGACTGATTTGATCGAACCATCCGGCGAGACCACAGCCAGGATACTGATCTGCGCTTCAACATTCACTCCGCGTGGATACTTGGGAAGCGCACCGCTCAGTTTCCTTCTTGTCCCCCCCTGGAGCCAGTTCATCGAGTATCCGAACGAACCTCCAAGACCACTCCCAAAGCGATCGGCATCTCCGCCCTGACCGCCCCCCCCGTTGCCTTCGCCGCCGTTCACGCCGTGGAAATTCGTGCCCACGCCCGACCGTGCGTTTCCCGATGGAACATCCGCATCTTTCGAGGCAAGCAGCACGCCGCCGCGGAACTGGTCGTCACTGTTGCCGCCACCGCCGGAGGCATTCTGAACGTCCTCCATCCGGGTGGAGGAATTGTCTTCATTATCGGCGAGGAGTTTTGAGGGATCGATTTTATTGGCGCCGGGGGCCGAAGGTAATGCGCCCTGAATC
>DATDNS010000139.1:0-2641 GCA_036518155.1 Bacteroidota bacterium | reverse complement strand
GATTAGAGGTGAGGGGTGGGGGAAACACGGGAACGACAAGCCAACCGACAATTGATATGTTGGTCTGGTCGTCGTGCAGTCACTTTTTTTGATTGATGGGCACTGCTCGGGGCCTTGTCAACCTCCCAGGAAGTTCGTTGGATCCGACCAAGCAAGAGAGGAAAAACTGCTCTTTTCGCAGCGATGAAGACCAGGCTCGACACAATCGAGGCAGGTCAAATACAACTCCAGTCGGCCGGTTCAACGTGGGGAATAGATGCCCAAACCGATGGGCAGAATATGCGCTGTGAGCCCGGCAACGAAAGTCCCATTGCCAGCGAGGGTAACGAACAATCCGGGAGAAAACACTGAACTCGGAAGGACTCCGGGAAACACGTTCAGCCTCAACCGGTTGTTTTCACTCTCGGAATAGACAATGGATGCGAGAAGCGAATTGTTCCGGTCATAGTAGATTCCCGCCATCGTGCCTGCAACAACAGTATTGGAAGGAACTCCGTTTTGAACGGGCAGGTTTTTCTTGCCGGTTGAAGCCAACCCGCCTCCAAAGGAAATGGCATCCTCATGGTTGGTTTTGAAGGACAGACCCAAGATGGCAAAATCGCCAAAGTGAAAGAACAGGCTCGTCGATCGTGCTTGGTTCAGCGAATACTTCATCACGAAATTCTGTCCGGCATTGCGAATCGCAAACGGAGCGAACGTTACGACAACTTGCTCCGACCAGTCATTCAGGTTCAATGTCGATGAAAAGAATTCAGAGATACCGTCAAAACTGAACAGTGCAATTCCCAACGGCTGAAAAATCAGGATGTCCGGAAGGCAATCTTCGTTTGGATAGTAGTTGGGACCGTTTTCAACCGTTTCGTTAATGTATTCATACGCGAATCTCGTAGCGGCACCAAAAATGTAGGGGACTGGCACGCCTTGGTAATCGTACCACTCGGAAATCTTGCGGTATGCCATCCCCCCGCCAATCATATGGAGCACGTAATTGGGCACATACTGTGCATCGTTGATATTGAGGCTGGTTGGAAACACCTCTTGACGCAGGAATCTGTTCCATCCAAATCTGTTGATGATCGGAAGAGGTGCTGTGATGCTACGCCATACGTTCGTTCCGGCTGTATTCCAGTGCACTTCATTCCAGGTGGGGTGACGGTCGTTGAGAATCTGAAAAGAATCAAATCCCCCGTTGGCCAGGAGAGAAATCGGATTGAACAGGGCCTCGGTTCCGTAAGGAAAAGGGCGATAAAAGAAATGGTCTCTCTCCTGACTGCGCAGACAGCCGTGGCAAGCCAGGAACAGGAATGGGGCCAACAATTTGAATGAGTGTTTCATGAGTTTTCCGATTCGAGCAGACAAATCTGATAACTACAGCGCGATGGAGAGATCGAAATCTTCTGGCGTCTGATCGTCCAAGCTAAAAGAAATCGGTCGGATATTCAAGAAGTTTGATTCTCAGACCGTCTCGTCTGAGAGAAAATGTCCCCGGAGTTGGGATCGGTGGCTTGTTGGAAAAAAAGATGATTTGACGAAAGCAGGGACAAAAAAACCGCGATGGCCAGCACTGGCCATCGCGGTCGGGGTGGATTCGGAGGTTCTTAGTTGGTCAGTGTAAGAGTAACTGTCTTTGAAGTCGAAGAAAGCGTTCCGGCAGAGGCGAGTGCTGAGAACGTGTAGGAAATCGCCTGTCCTGCATCCGCACCTCTGTTGATTGCGGTGACGACGTTCAGAGCAGATGCTGCTGTTGCATTCGAAATATCGACGGAACCCGCGCTGGTGCCCTTCGTGGAAGCCATGTTGAGCTGGAGCGTGTAGCCGGCCGGGAGCGCTGCATCGAGATTCGCCGTGATCTTTACCGTGTTGGCAAAATTCTGGGTGATGCTGTAGGTGGTCGAATTGTCGGACACTGAAGAGAGGGCATCCGTTCCGGCTGTTCCTGTTGTGATTGTCAGTGCTCCCGGGTTTCCCGAGGTCGCAATCTTGTAAACAGTATTGACTGCAAGATTCAGGCTTTGCGTTGCTGTAGCCTGAGCACCGGCAAATTCGACAAGCATCGTGGATCCTACGATTGCGATCAGAACCATCGTGAGCTTTTTCATTTTGATACTCCTTCTGTTTGTGTGGTTGTTGGTATCTCGTTCTGAGGTGTCTGGTTCAACCTTCGTGCCACTACGAAATGGAGTATTTTGGCTGATTTTGGTCACTATTCCGAATTCTGCTGTCTCATAATGAGATGATTGAATCATAGTGAGATTTGAATGAAAGTGCCAAACTACCAAAATATTTCGAGTACATCAGACAAATGTCAGAAATGCCGTCTCATATTGATACATGGTTGAGCATTTGAACTGGTTGCTGTGGGGAGGGACTCAATTGGCGAGAATTATCCCAGCGAGGACTGTGAGGTCTCACTGAACCTTTCCTCTTGACGGCGAGAAAAGATCGGGGACGCAAATCGAGAGTCTTGGACAAGAGGAGGTGTGTCCGGTCGTAAGGCGCTGGAAAAAGAAATCATCAATTCTTGAATCCCGTTCATCACATTCAATAGCAAATATGATGTCGGTTCTACCTCGTGCAGGAAGAAATGCAAATCTTCGAATCTATTTGCCACAGAATCATTGCTAGGGCATTGCAAAGTTTC
>DATDNS010000138.1:0-2372 GCA_036518155.1 Bacteroidota bacterium | reverse complement strand
TGAGCACCCGGGTCTTTCAGCAATGGTTCCAACCATGAATGCCGGGGCTTTATTGACAAATGGCAGAGTACAGAAAATGTTTACGGTGCGGCGAAGAAGTGACCACGGACAGCGATTTCTGTCCACACTGTGGTGTGCTTTTTTCGGGGAGCACGGGGGTGTTCTGCGAGACTCACCAGGACAGGGAAGCCATCGGCGTTTGCATTATCTGCAGGACGCTGGTATGTGAGCGATGTTCAAGCACCGTGAAGGGCCGCACGTTTTGCACGGACCATCGTGAAGTGGAGGTGCAGCAGGACTGGGCGTTGGTCTTTCAGTCAACAGAAATCAACGATGCCGAGCTCATCAAGTCGATTCTTGAGAAGTCTCAGTATCGCGTACTCGTGCAAAATTTTGGCTCGATTGGTTATGCCTGGGACGGCGGCGGAGATTCCCCCCAGTCGCGAAGCAATCTGAGCCGTCCGGCGAGGGTCTTTGTTCCGATCCCGGAATACCTGGAAGCGGCCACGACAATTCAGGAATGGCAGTCCTCTCCGTCTGAAGGTGACCAATAATATTCTGACAACTATTCAAGCACAGATTATGTTCGGAGCAAACGATGAAAATTCATGAGTATCAGGGCAAGGAAATCCTGAAGAAGTTCAATGTTCCGGTCCCCAAGGGGCAGGTGGCATTCACGGTCGACGAGGCCGTCAAAGCCGCCGAAAAAATCGGTGGAAGCGTTTGGGTCGTCAAAGCGCAGATCCACGCAGGCGGCCGCGGAAAAGGGGGCGGGGTAAAACTAGCACGAAGTCTCGAAGAAGTCCGGGAACGGTCGGCGGAAATTCTTGGGATGCGACTCATTACCCATCAGACCGGACCGGAGGGTCGGATCGTCAGGCGTCTGCTGGTTGAACAGGGCATGAACATAGCCCGCGAAATGTATGTCGGGATTACGCTTGACCGGGCGAAATCACTCAACGTTGTCATGGCCTCGACAGAAGGCGGAGTGGAAATCGAAAAAGTGGCGGCGGAATCGCCCGAGAAGATCCTCAAAGAAACTGTCGATCCCCTGGTGGGTTTCACGCAGTTCCAGGCGCGGAGACTCTGTTTTGGTCTCGGTCTGACGGGCGATGCTTTCAAGAACGCTGTCAAGTTCATGGTGGCGCTCTACAAAACGTATGATTCGACGGATGCGTCGCTGGCCGAAATAAACCCGCTTGTGGTGACACAGGAAGGACACGTCCTTGCCCTCGATGCGAAGATTAACTTTGATGACAACGCACTGGAACGCCATCCTGAATACGCGGAAATGCGCGACCTGGAAGAGGAAGATCCCCTTGAAGTTGAAGCATCCGCCTCCAGTCTGAACTACATCAAACTGGACGGAAATGTCGGTTGCATGGTGAATGGTGCCGGACTGGCCATGGCAACGATGGATATCATCAAGCTTGCTGGTGGTATGCCTGCAAACTTCCTCGATGTCGGCGGCGGGGCGAGCGCTACAACCGTCGAAGCGGGTTTCAGGATCATCCTGAAAGATCCGAGCGTCAAGGCCGTCCTGATCAATATCTTTGGCGGCATCGTCCGCTGTGACCGGGTCGCAACAGGCGTTGTAGAAGCCGCGAAAAAGGTGGACGTTCAGATTCCCATCGTCATCCGACTTGCAGGAACGAACGCAGACCTGGCAGCCGATATCCTCAACAATTCAGGACTGAAATTTCTGGTTGCGGGTACTCTGAAGGAGGCGGCCGAGAAAGTCACGAGTGCAATTGCAGCCTAGAGAATGCTGCACGCTGACAGCAGACTCAGCAGCGGTGCGGTGTTTGTTCTGCACCCGGATGATTGCAAAATGAAGAATCAGCTGCCATCGCACATTCACATTCCATTAGACAACGAGCACACACGCTATGCGTCCGAAAATTATTGCTGGTAATTGGAAAATGTACAAGACTCCCGAGGAATCGCGGGATCTCGTCAACGGTATCAAGAGCAAACTCTCATTCCCACTTGGGACGACAAAGGTGATTGTCTGTCCACCCTTCACTTCATTATCACTGGTGCAATCGTTAGCGGCGGGGACTCCAATTGCCCTTGGCGCTCAGAACGTGTATCTCGAAGACGAGGGGGCCTTTACCGGAGAGATCTCCCCCACCATGCTCAAAGCGGTTGGGTGTGAATACGTCATCCTCGGTCACTCGGAACGAAGACAGTATTTCGGCGAGACAAACGAATTCATCAACAGGAAAGTGCGCAAAGCGATCAGCGCGGGCCTGGTGCCGATCGTTTGTGTCGGTGAAACCCTTGAACAACGTGAAAAGAATATCACCGACCAAGTTGTGACAACCCAGGTAAAGGCAGTCCTGAAAGAACTTGCATCGGCCGACGTTGAA
>DATDNS010000137.1:0-4735 GCA_036518155.1 Bacteroidota bacterium | reverse complement strand
AGTCTGACGCTGAGCAGGGGATTTTCGCAGCATGAGGTGGGTCAGCTTGGATTGAAATATAAGTCCGTCAGGAATTTCAATGTTTCAGACACAAGCCGGCTTGAAGCCTCAGCACCTGAGCTGAATTCCGGTATTGTCCGGTATCATTCTCTCGTTGCCAGCTACCGGTTTGACAGCCGGAACAGCTTTATCAATCCGTCGCGTGGCTGGGTGATCCAGGCAGAAGCAGAGTACGCTCCCCACTCCGGTTCGACAAATGTCCGGTTCGGAAGACTAGGGGGGTGGATTCAATACTACGCTACTCTTTTCTATCCGAAGACAATCTTCGCGTTCCGTTTTGGTGCCCAGGGGCTTCTCGGTCACGGCCTGCCGGTTCAAGTATTGTTGCCGATCGGCGGCAATCAAACCCTCCGCGGATCGCCGCAGGATCGATTCCTCGATAGAAACTCTGGCATCCTCAACGCAGAAGTCAGATTTCCCATCTTCTGGAGGTTTGGAGGAGTACTTGGTTACGATGCCGGGAAAGTGTGGGGCGAGCCGGCAAAAGCTGATCTGATTCGATGGGCGACGAATCCGGTGGCGGGACTACGATTCTTCATGGAGACATTTGTCGTGCGAATGGATTTGGGGTTTGGCAGGGAGACCACAGGATTCTATCTCAATTTTGGTCATTTGTTCTAGGTGCATTGCGGTACAATTAATCAACTCAATTTCCAGATCACTTTCCGGGGAGTCGTCATGAAATCAGCAACAGTCGTTATCATATCTCTCGTACTGGCGGTGGGAATCGCCGATGCACAATTCCAAAAAGGAACTACAGAGCTCACGTTGAGCGGAAATCTTGGCTCATCCACGAACAAAACGTCAGGCGGCAATTCTTATTATTCCTACGATCATTCAGAGACCGTCAACTATGCCGTCCTCGACCTGGCAGTTGGATTCTTTCTTGCGGATGGATTCTCGCTCGAGCCGGAAGTCGCGTTGTTCGCCGCCGAACAGCAAGAGCCGGCGCAATATCTTCTCGCCAACATTTCGTACACCATGCCGAACCCGAGTGCAAAAGTCGCTCCGTTCATTCGGGCAGGTTACGGTGTGTCAAACTCGATGAAAATTCCCGGATTGGGAATTATGGGAAGGATGTCGGACAAACTGGACGTCGGAGTTCTCAATCTTGGTGCGGGAATTAAATATCTTGTCGCATCGGACGTTGCACTGAGGGTAGAGGTCAACTACAGAAAGCACTCGTACAGCCACTCTGACTCGTTCTCCGGTTTTACATCGTCGTACGAATACTCCTTCGCGACAACGGGCCTGCTGTTCGGGTTCTCGGTTTTGCTGTAGGGCGAAACGGGGCGGATAGAGTCCGCACGAAAGGGTCCGTCGGAATAGGTCGACGGACCCTTTGAGTCACACGTCAAGATAGGTGTTCCACCGCAAGAACAACTGAGCCGTCGCTTTCAAGTCGCCGAGATTGTATTCGGCAATTTCCTTGAACCGTTTCTGTTCAAACATCCCTTTCAGGTCGAGGCCCGTAATGCCGTGGGACTTGGGGCTCTCGATCCCGAACGACTTGCAGTAGAAATCAAGATTGAATTTCCGCAACGCTCCGTAGAACGTGAGCTGCTCGAGCAGGTCGCAGTGGATCTTCGAATCGTACCGGTACGGCATGAGGTTTCGCGTGGGCTGGACTCCCAGCATGGCAGACCGCAGCATCAGAAACGGACAGTCGAAACCCCTGCCGTTGAACGTGATGAATTGCTCGTAGTGGACGAGGTCCTGCCAGAATTGCGCCAGGAGTTCCGGTTCGGTTCCCGAGATGAAGTGGATTGTCCCGTCCTCCGTCGTTTCGTCCACCTTCGACTCGGATTGGAACAGGATTTTTCCGTGGTTGGTATCGGGATTGAACATCCCGATGGTGATGATCTGTGATGTTGTCGGATAAAGGCTGAATTTCTGGACGGCCTCCCGTTTCTTTTCTTCCGTCTCCGAAAACTTCAACAAATATTCCTGCTGCACTTCGTCAAAAAATTCGAGCGGAAACCCGAGCGTTTCGATGTCGATGATAATACGGGACATAACGCACGTCAGGCTGTGATTTGATAGTTCTTCAACCCCCAGTATGTTTCGACGGCTGAAGCTTTTAAAATTGTCGCTATGGGGATCGCAAGGAGCATGCCTGCGACCCCCATCAGTTCATTGCCGACGATCAAAACGAGAATGACCGTCAGCGGATGCATGTCCACGGTTTTCGCGAAGCAAAGCGGCTGCACCATAACGTTGTCGATCATTTGCACCGCAAACGTCTGGATGACGATCGGCAGGAGAAGCCTGAAATCCCCGAATTGTGTCACCGAGACGAGGAATGCAGGGACTGCTCCCACGATGGGGCCCACATACGGGATCAGGTTTGCGACACCTGCAATGACCCCGATAAGGGCGGCATACTTGACGCCGATGATGTAATACCCCACGATGCTCAACAAGCCGATGATAATCGAATCCAGGATCCACCCCCGGAGATATCCCACGAGATCGGTTTCGATCTTGTAGATAACGTTCAGCGTCATTTCAAAATACTTGTTTGGAACACGCTCGATGAGTTTCTTCTTCATCCCGTCCCAGCCGGCAAGAATGAAATAGGTGATAAAAGGAACGATGGCAAGATTCACGGCGAACCCCGCGACCGTTCCGACGCCGCCGCCTACCGTGGCGAGACCACCGTCCATGATTCCGTGAACCTTCTGCACGATTGTATCGGCATTGACAAAGGGCAAACCGGACGCAGCATCACGGGCAGCTTCAGCCAGCTTTGCATCGAACGGGAATGCCTGGAACGCGTCGTACATTTCGCGAATCCGGTCGATAGCCAGTGGCACGAATTCAATGGCAGCGAACACCAGGATTGTCCCCGTGAGAACAAACACGACGGCGATGGAAAAACCCCTTCGCAGTCTGAACCGGGACTCCAATGCGTTGACGAGAGGTTTCAGCACGAAGGCGACGAGGGCAGACACGATGAGCGTCACGACAAGATTTGGAAAATACGTCGCGATCCAGAACGCAACGAGGATAACGGAGAGGAGAGCGGCGACTTTAACGGCGGGTCGGTTTGACGTGGCTGTGGCCATGGCAACGTGGATGCGAAGTGAAAGTCTATCGTGCGTCGGGCACGAAGCGGACGCACGCGAAGATTATGCGGTGATGCTGTAGTGCTTAAGCCCCCAATAGGTTTCGATGGCCGAAACTCTCAGGATTGTGGCGAGAGGGATGGCAAGAACCAGACCCGCGACGCCCAAGAGTTCGTGGCCGATGATCAGGACAAGGATAACCATAAGCGGATGCATGTCGATGGACTTTGCAAAACACATCGGCTGCACGATGGTGTCGTCGATGCCGCGGATAATCAGCATCGTAACGCCAATCGGAACGAGCATGCTGAAATTGCCCAACTGCGTCAGCGACACGACGATGGCAAGGGTCGCAGCGACGGCGACACCGACATAGGGGATCAGGTTGGCGACGCCGGCAAGAGCGCCGAGGAGGACTGAATACTGTACCCCAAGAATGGTCAGCCCGATCATGGTCAGGACGCCGATGATCGCGGAATCGAGAATCCATCCCTTCAGATAGCCGACGAGGTCGTGCCCGATCTTGTGCAGCACGTTCAGCGTCATCTCGAAATACTTGTTCGGGACACGTTCGATGAGTTTCTTCATCGCGGCATCCCCTTCGGCCAGGATGAAATAGGTGATGAACGGGACGATGGCAAGATTCACTGCGTACCCCGCGAGGCTGCCGGCGCTGTCGCCCAGCGTCTGGAGACCGGTCTCAAGTGCCGCGTGGGCTTTCGCGACCAGGACTTCGGGCTTGATGAATGGTACATGCGCGGTCAGGCCCCGGGCAACATCGGTCAGCTTGTCGTCGAAATTGAAAACCTTGAATGCGTCGTACATCGAACGCACGGTGTCGACAAAAAGAGGGATGATTTGCATGAGGACGAACACCGTCGACCCGCCGGCGAGAAGAAACACAATGGCGATCGAGAGGCTCCTCCTGAGCCCAAGGCGGAATTCGAGCAGTTTGACGAGAGGTCTCATCACGAACGCTGAGAGTCCCGAGACAATGAGCGTTACCACCAGGCCCGAAAAGAATGAAGCGATCCAAAAGCACACGATGATGATCGTCAGCAGCGCTGCGACTTTAAGGAACGGCCGGTTGGATTGTCGTGACATCATCGGTGAAACAGTGCGTGGATGGTTTTTTGAACGACGTCGTTGGAAAAGCCGTGGCGCAACAGGTAGCCGGTCAATCGTTGTTTCTGCTTGAGAGGGTCCAGTCGTGCCATGCTTCGTTTTGTCAGGCGTAGTCTCCGGGACGCCAATTCATTCGCCGCAATGTTCTGGTCTTCGTCGGTAATGTTCTCGCGCAGAACCTGTTCGATCATGGGAGAAGAAATTCCTTTGGCGGCAAGAAGCTTCTGCAGCAGCGACTTCCCGGTCGGTTTCCGGCGAAGTTTGTCGCGGACGAACATCCTCGAGAACTCAAGGTTGTTGATGAGGTTGACGGTTTCAAATCGGTGGACGACAGATTCGGCGAGCTGCTTTTGGATCCCCTTGCGGATCAAATGATTGACCACTTCACGGGAACTGCGCGGTCGGTACGAAACATAGTTTATCGCGATCGACTGCGCCTGCTCCTCCAAAGCGGCAGCTTTGATCGCCGTCATTCGCTCTTC
>DATDNS010000136.1:0-9624 GCA_036518155.1 Bacteroidota bacterium | reverse complement strand
AGAGAGGGGGAGAGATTGTCGACGTGGACAGCGCCGCTTGCGATTTTCTCCCCCTCGACCGCAAATGGGAGCAGCTCTTCTTTAGTGAGATTCAACTCCAGCAATGCATTGCACGCAACCGCGGCGGCGACGGCACTTGCCGCGCTTGAGCCGATCCCTCCGCCAACGGGTACTCCTTTCAGGATTTCAAGCTCCACGCCGAGCGAGGACCGGCAATGCCGGAGAAGAGCAGCAACGGGGGCCGCCGCAGTATTGAGTGAAGGATCGGTCGAAAGCGCCGAGGTGCTTCCTGTGATGCTCTTGATCCGCACTCCCGGCGATTTCACAATTCGCGCAGTGACCGTGTCTCCAGGTTGTTCGAGTGCAAATCCCATAATGTCGAAGCCGCAGGCCACGTTCGAAACCGACGCCGGTGCGAACGCTTTGATTTCCTTTTCCATGTCAACTCTGATGGTGTGAGATTCTGATGATGTCCGCCAGTACACCCGTGGCAGTGTTCTCCGCGCCCGCCCCCGGTCCCTTGATGACTATCGGATGATCCCGGCAATTCACGGTGGTCAATGCGATCATGATGTCGCTGCCGGTCAGCGTAAAGCAGGGATGGTCGCGTCCCACGGCCTGAAGCGATACCCTCGCCTTGCCATTTGCGAAGGATGCGATGTAGCGCAAGACCTTTCCTTCACGTGCTGCAGCATCTCTTTTGTTAGCGTAGTAGCTGTCGACGGTTTGCAGTCGTTTCAGGAATTCTCCGACCGAAGGTGCACGGAGGAGCGTCGGAGGGATCAACGACTTTACCCTGACGTTCTTGAACTCCAGGGGATATCCGGCTTCTCGCGCCAAAATAAGAAGTTTCCTTCCGACATCGAGACCGTTGAGATCATCGCGTGGATCGGGCTCCGTATACCCGTGGACTTTCGCATCCTTCACGATATCGCTGAATCTCCGTCCATCCCTGAATGAATTGAAGACATAACTCAACGTCCCGGACAAAACTCCTTCAATGCGCAAGATGCGGTCACCTCCGGCCACGAGGTCATTCATGGTATTGATAATTGGCAACCCGGCCCCGACGTTCGTCTCGTACAGGAATCGGACATTGTGTTTCAACGCCGCCTGGTGCAGACTCTCGTAAAGCGTCCGTTTTCCCGCGTTCGCTTTCTTGTTCGGTGTGACGATGGAAATGCTCGATTGCAGGATTCCCAGGTACTGCTCTACGAGAGCGTTGCTTGCCGTGCAGTCGACAAAGATGCTGTTGGGAAGATTCATCGCTTTCATGCGCCTGATGTATTCCTGCAGGTTCATCGCGGTTCGGCTTGATGCAAGCCGGTCCCTCCAATGCTGCGAGAGGGAATCACGATCGTCGAACACCATCAATCTCGAATTTGCTATTGCCTGAACCCGGACATCCAGGTACTGATTCCTCAAAAGGAATTGACGATGCTGGCCGATTTGCTTCAGGAGCGTCCCACCGATGAGCCCTGTTCCGACAATAAACAAGTGAAGAGATTTTGTCCCTGACAGGAAGAAAGCGTCGTGAAGTGCGTTGAGGGCCTTGGCTTCATCCGCTTTCGCGATGACGGTGGAGATGTTCAACTCGGACGATCCCTGGGCGATGGCAATCACATTGATGCCGTTCTTGCCCAGCGCCTGGAAGAGCTTTCCCGAGATGCCGGTCGTTCTCCGCATGTTCTCGCCGACGATGGCAACCACGGACAGGTGGTCTTCCACCAGCACACGTTCGACCTGGTGATCCCGGATTTCATACTTCAGCTCCTCTTCGATGGCGCGCTTTGCCGTCTGCGCCGCGTGAGGCAGGACTGCGAGGCAAAGGGAATACTCCGACGACGCCTGCGTCACCATAAGAACATTGATTTCTTTTTTTGCGAGTGCGCTGAAAATACGCCGTCCTATTCCTGCAATGCCCACCATACCGCTCCCCTGCATGCGGAGAAGTGCAATTTCATCGATGGAAGAAATTCCCTTGATGGGAAATCTCCCTTTTGCGTCGCGCCTGCCGATGAGGGTGCCCTGAAAGTCCGGGTTGAATGTATTGCGGATCCGTATCGGGATCCTGCGGTCCAGCGCCGGCTGCATTGTCGGGGGGTGGATGACTTTTGCCCCAAAATGGGACATCTCCATGGCTTCAGCGTAGGACATTTGCAGGATCGAAAATGCCTTTTCAACTTTTCGCGGATCTGCAGTCATCACACCGTCAACGTCGGTCCAGATTTCAATTTCGCGTGCACCCAATGCTGCCCCGTACAGCGATGCCGTGAAGTCCGATCCCCCTCTGCCGAGTGTAACGGTGTCGTTGTCGGTTGTCGAGGCGATGAAGCCGCAGGCGATGTGAAGTCCGCGTTGCTTTCTGAAATACGACCGTATCAGATGATTTGTGAGGTCATATTTCACCCTGCCGGCACCGAACGTCTCGTCGGTCTTGATGAGAAGGCGGCTGTCCACGTAGGCACAAGGGACGTTCCTGCTCTTGAGCGCCTCCGCGATGGTGAAGGTTGAGAGGATTTCTCCAAAGCTCATCACATAATCTTTTGTCCTTACGGTGAGCTCTTTCGTGAACGAGACACCGTGGAGAACATCCGACAAGTCTGCAAGGCGTTCCCGGACAAACGCTTCGGCGTTGCGACGTCTTCGCACAGCGACAAGATCTGCGAGTGCGTCAAGGTGGCGCTTCCTGATGGATCGGAGCTCGGCAAGGTACTTCCTGTCCCCTTTCGCAGCAAGCTGACTCGTCCGAATCAATTGATCGGTGATCCCCTGGTAAGCAGAACAGACCACAACCGAATTGCCGTGACGGGAATGGGCATCCTGAACGATATCCATGACATTGTTGACCCTGGACGGCGTACCGAGAGACGACCCGCCAAATTTCATCACGTTCATATAACCTCGCCATGAAATGAAAAAACCGGCTTCCTTATTGCTGAAGTCGGTTTTCGATGATTGAAGCAAAGGCTAAACCAACCTCATCCGTCCAATGTAATGCACGTAAGACCGGTCACCGGCATATTTTGCACGACAAAAGGATTTAGGCTGAGGTTACTCACAGTGATAACATATCGATTCGGCAGGTCTTTGTCAAGTCTCGGAGAGATTCCAGGTGCCTGACTTGTCATTCGCCACAAAAAACGGCGACGTCGGGGAGCTTCGCTCCCCTCTTCGCCGTTCGTGCACCCACTCCCGACACAGAACGTCGGGACAGGCAGGACACCTTCATCCTGCGCTAATGACAAAAACGGCGAGGTTGGGGAGCTTCGCTCCCCTCCTCGCCGTTCGTGCACCCACCAGGACTCGAACCTGGAACCCACTGATTAAGAGTCAGTTGCTCTACCAATTGAGCCATGGGTGCGTCTTCATTTATCTGATCCCGCAAAAGGACTGCGGGACACACACAACGACTTTCACTCATGCCGCGATTCGCTTGCACTCATGGGTCGTTGTAATGATTGAGCCACGGGTGCCACCAACAATTTCAGATCCTGCGGTGGAACCGCAAGAAGTTTAGAATGAAATCCAGACCATTATTTCGTAGGAATCGGTTGCTGGGCAGGGGGCAGTGACGCCGGTGGCGGCGTCGATTGAATGATACTCTGCCTTGACTGTTCACCTCTCGGCAACAAAAAGAGATTGATGAACAATGCAAGCACGATGAACAGCGTCGCAAGGACGGACGTCGTTTTCGTAAGGAAATCCGATGTGCGGCGAACGCCGAAGACGGTCCCGATGTTCGCTCCGCCGAATGATCCGGCCAATCCGCCCCCCTTGCTCGACTGCATCAGCACGGCAATCATGAGGACGACGCTGATCAGGACTTCAATAATCATAAAGAAAGTATACATCGTGTTAATCCTTTTACCTGGACGATAAAAAACCCCATAGGTATATGGGGTCTGCAATTAATATACCCAACGTTGGCTGGAAAAGCAAGAAGTTGGAGAAGAGGGTTAACCACTGGCCGAGATCCACTTGATAGGGGCCCCCGGACTCGCTCCCAGGTTCTCTGCGGCACTCCTTTCCTTTAAAACCACTTCGATAAGCCCGCTGCTGCCGACAATCAACGACGGTTGACCGGCTGGTGCCTCGACAAACGTGCGAATCCGTTTCGCGACTCTGGTCCCTCCGATTTCGAGCGAACACTGTTCGAAATATTTTGCCGGAATATTCGTGACGATGTTGCCGAAGCGATCGATATGCAGAATAAAGGTCTTCGTGGTCCCTTTTTCCGGCTCATAGAACAGAGGCGCTGATTTTCGGATTTCGGCCCGTTTGCCGAACCTGGCTGCAGATGTTCCCATCGAACGATGTGCCGCCACGGGCGCAAAAATATCTCGGCCGTGGAAGGTCGCCGAAATCGGATTCGTCAACATTCGCGCAGAGGGCAGAATTTCGTAGGAAGACCGGACATCCTCCTGCAAAAGGACGAGATCCAGAAGACCATTATCAGGCGCGATGAACGTATTCTTTGCAGTCTCGATACAAAGAATCCTTCGGTCGCTCCCGACTCCGGGGTCAACGATGCACACGAAGACGGTTCCAGCAGGGAAATAGCGGTACGATGCCCAGAGAAGATAGCCTGCTTCTCGGATGTTGTGCGGTCTGACCTCGTGGGACAAATCGACAATCCGGGCCCGGGGATTGACCGACAGAATGACTCCCTTCACGGTCGCGACGTAATGATCGCCTGACCCAAAATCCGTCAACAAGGCGATGAGCTGATTCGCCGGAGTCCCGGTTCTATTTTTTAAACGTCCGGCAGGCACCGTGTTCGACCGATGGTGAAAATAGCGAAGGCGACGCAAGCGTCGCCCCTGATATGAATCGTCACAACAAGATTATCCCGCTATTTAATCTTGACAGCTTTCCCGAGTTTGGCCGACCTGTAGATCGCGTCGACGATCTTCATCCGATGCACGGATTCTTCACCCGTGGATATCACGGCGTGCAGTCCGCGCAGCGCACCGATCCAGTGTTTCAGCTCATTTTCGTACGATTTGCGGTACAACATCTGCGGTGTTTCGTGCGACGCCGGTGCGACGTTGACAAGGCTTCCGTGCATCCTCTTGAGGATCCGGAACGGGTTCAGCGACCCACTCCCGTCCGTCCCGAAACAATCACAATAAAAGAAATCCTGGTTCGACTCGAACGACCAGCTTGCTTCGATGGTCAGGGTGGAACCGTTCTTCATTTTCATGTAGACGATGGACGAATCTTCGACTCCCCTGGTGTGGTGAGAATAGTTCGTCGCGGTGACTTCCTTTACTTCCGGATATCCCATCATCCAGAACGCCAGGTCGAACATGACGATGCCGAGGTCGAGCACCACGCCGCCGCCGGACTGTTCTTTCCTGGTGAGCCACGGGTTCGTTGTCGCGAGGTTCCGAAACCATCCTGCTTTTGCGTAGTAGATTTCGCCAAGCGCTTTGTCCTGAATGAACCCCTTCAGGATCATCGAATCCGGCCGGAACCGGTTGTTCATCCCGACCATCACCTTCCGGTGGTTCTTCCTGGCAGCCGCAACGATTTCTTCCGATTCGGCCTGCGTTCGCGCAAGCGGTTTTTCGACCAGCACATCCCGTTTTGACTCGAGGACCGCGACGGCAATACTCCTGTGCAAATCCGTCGGCGCGCAGACGTCGACCGCAACGATGGTGTCTTCCTTCTGGAGCATTTCCTCGTAACTGTCGTAGCAGCGGGCAATGCCGTACTTCTTGGCAACAGAAGTTGCCTTGTTCAAATCGACGTCGCAGACGGCGACAATCTCGGCATCGGGGAGTTTGCTCAGGATGGGGAGATGAATTGTCTGAGCGATGGTGCCCATGCCGACAATGCCAATGCGAATTCTATCCATGGAAATTCCTATGATCCGGCGAACTCAAGTGTGGATGTTCCGTGCTTCGACCTGAGGAATTCGCGCGTCGTTTCGGCAATCCCCTCCGCATCGATCTTACAGAGCTTGTACAACTCGGCGGGGCTTCCCTGGTCGACGAACTTGTCAGGTAATCCGTGAAGTTTTACGACAACGTTCGCAGCACCGATGGATTGGAATCCTTCGAGGACCGCCGAACCGAATCCGCCCTGGATAACGTTGTCTTCGACGGTGAGTACCGCATCGAAGCGCTGTGCAATCGATTCGAGCATGCCAAGGTCAAGCGGTTTGACGAAGCGCATGTTGACGACTTCTGCATTGATGCCTTCACGTTCAAGAAGCTCGGCGGCGTCAAGCGAATGCCCGACCACAGACCCGATTGCAAGAATTGCCACATCCTTGCCGGACCGAACAAGTTCGGCTTTCCCAATCGGGATCGATTCGAAACCTTCCTTTACCGGCACTCCGAGGGCGTTGCCGCGGGGGTAACGCAGGGCAATCGGACCGTCTTTGTATTCCGTTGCCGTGAACAACATATTCCGGAGTTCCTGCTCATCCTTGGGCGCCATGACCACCATGCCCTGGATGCACCGCAGGTAGGAAAGATCGAGCGAACCGTGGTGCGTGGGGCCATCCGCCCCGACCAATCCGCCGCGATCCATCACAAAAACGACGTGTAGTCCCTGGATCGCACAATCGTGAATGACCTGGTCGAACGCGCGCTGGAGGAAGGTTGAATAGATGGCAACGACGGGAATATAGCCTTCGGTCGCAAGACCGGCTGCAAACGTCACTCCGTGCTGCTCGGCAATGCCGACATCGAAGAACCGTTCCGGCATTTCTTTTTGCAGTGCGATGAGCCCGGTTCCGTCCGGCATGGCGGCGGTGATCCCGACCACCTTGGGATTGGCTTTGCAGATCTCGACGAGCGCCCTGCCGAACACCGTGGTGTAGGCTGGCCGCTCTCCTTCTTTTTTGGCCGATTGACCGGTGATTTTGTCGAACGGCGTCACTCCGTGCATTCCCGTGGCTTCGTTTTCCGCGTGAATGTATCCTTTTCCTTTTTCGGTAATTGCGTGGATGAGGATCGGTCCCTTGAGGTCTTTGACGTGCCGCAGCACTTCCACCATCTTGACGACATTGTGCCCGTTGAAGGGGCCAAAATAACGGAATCCCAAAGCCTCGAACAGCATCCCGGGAGTGACGATCGCTTTCAGTCCTTTTTCGACATTATGCGCGACCGACCGCAACCTGTCTCCGAACGTATCGAGCTTGCCCGTCAGGTCCCATACATTCGACTTGAATTTGTTGTACGTCGGGTGGGTGAGCACTTCGGTAAAATAGTTGTGGAAGGACCACAGTTTCGGGTTCACGGAAGAAAGGGATACCATCTGATTGTCGTTGAGGACAACGATGAGGTCCTTTTTCAGCAATCCGGCGTTGTTCATCGCTTCGTACGCCATTCCGCCGGTCAGCGAGCCATCGCCGACGATGGCGACAACCTTGAAATTCTTGTGCCCGAGGTCGCGGGCCGCGGCTATTCCGAGTGCAGCCGACAACGCCGTGCTGGCGTGTCCGGCGCCGAACGCGTCATACTCACTTTCGGTACGTTTGAGGAATCCGCTGAGTCCGTCGAGTTGGCGCATGGTGGACATGCGGTTTTTGCGTCCTGTCAGGATTTTGTGCGGATAGGCCTGATGCCCGGTGTCCCAGACAAGCTTGTCTTCGGGCGTATTGAAGACATAGTGAAGAGCAACGGCCAGTTCCACCGTGCCGAGTCCGGCACCGAAATGACCGCCGGTCTTCGAGACGCTGTAGATGAGGAATTCCCTCACCTCGCCGCACACCGCACGGAGGTCTTTCAGGTCAAGCTTGCGAAGATCGGATGGGTAATTAATGCTGTCGAGGAATTGAAAATGCAGATCGGTCATTCTTCCCGCACATCGGTCAATTCAAATTGCCCCTTGATGTCCTTGCCCAGTTTCTTAATCCGCAATTCTGCCGATTTGAGATTCTCGCTGCAGCTGCGTGAAAGCTGGACGCCTTCTTCATAAAGGTTCAGCGCCTTTTCCAACGGGACATCGCCGCGCTCCAACATCTCCACGATTTCTTCCAGACGCCTGATGGCTTCTTCAAACGATTGTTTTGTGAGTTTCTTCGCACTCATCGTTCTACCCGTGTTGTTCGTTCACCGTCGTGGAATTGAATCGTTGCAACGTCGTCCTTTTTCAAATCCACTGATCGTGTGATGATCGTCCCCTGTTTCCGGACGATCGTATACCCGCGCAGTAAGACCGCTTTCGGACTCAGCGCTTCAAGCCTCTGTCCCAATGCCTGCCGGTGCTGTCCCGCAAATGCCAGGAGGTGGTTCATGCCCAGGACAAGTCCCCGGTCCAGCTCATCGATGCGCTGGCTTGATTCCCTCAGGAGGTCCTTCGGTCTGTTGAATGCGTAGCTTGAGAGAAGCCCCCCGACGGTATCGCGCATCGATGCGATTTTTTCTTCGACGTTGCGGCTGATAGTATACCACATATTGCCCAAAACTTCAATAAGTTCGGACCTGTCCTTGACAACCATCTCTGCCGCCGCGGATGGAGTCGGTGCCCGCAAATCGGCGACAAAATCCGCAATACTGAAATCCACCTCGTGGCCCACTGCGCTCACAACTGGAATTTTCGAATTGTAGATCGCGCGTGCAACAAGCTCTTCGTTGAAGGGCCACAGGTCCTCCAGCGATCCGCCGCCGCGACCGACGATGAGCACGTCGATGCTACCGTAACGGTTCATTTCTCCGATGGCCGTCGCGATCTCTTCGGCAGCGCCGACCCCCTGGACGCGGACGGGATACAGAATCACTTCGACAGAAGGGAATCTCCGGGAAAGCACGCTGCGGATGTCCTGCAATGCCGCTCCCGTTTCGGACGTCACGATGCCGATCCGCTCGGGGTATTCGGGGATCGGTCTCTTGTGTTCCTGGTCGAACAGTCCTTCAGCAGCAAGTTTCTTCTTCAGACGCTCGAAGGCAAGCTGCAATTCCCCGACACCGACAGGTTGGATCTGATCGCAATCTATCTGGTAGTTGCCGCGCGGCGGGTAGACGGTGACAGCGCCGCGGACGATCACCTTCATGCCGTCTTCGGGGACAACGGCAAGATTCTCCGCCCTGCTGCGCCACATCAATGCCGAAATCTGCGCCCCTTCGTCTTTGAGCGTGAAGTAGAGATGACCCGAGGAATGCTGTTTGAAATTCGAGATTTCACCCTGGATCCAGACACGGGGGAATTTTGTCTCAAGGGACTGCTTGATCTGGCGGGTGATGTCAGAAACCGAGAGTACTTTCTTTTCTTCCTGCATAGCTCAGGCTATAGTATGCATTGTTTGCCGGACAATCAAGAAATCGGCTGGAGGACACGATAAGCCTCTTATTGATTGCTGGAGGCGTGTGGAGTAACGGCCAGCGTGTGTTTTCCTTGTCTTTCCCGCTTCGCTTCCCTATATTCAGTCTACAAATATGGAACAACGTGACCCGTCATGAAAATCAAACAATCCACGCACGTCGACATCCTTGCCATCGGTGCACACCCTGACGACATCGAACTCTCTTGCGGCGGCACGGTCGCAAAACTCGTCAAGGAAGGACACAAGGTCGTAATGGCAGACCTGACACAGGGCGAGTTGGGAACGCGCGGTACCAAGGAAATACGTGCGAACGAAGCATCGGAGGCGGCAAAAATACTTGGCGT
>DATDNS010000135.1:0-6639 GCA_036518155.1 Bacteroidota bacterium | reverse complement strand
ATCCTGTGTATTCTTATTGCCACGCTCGCCCAGGCACGGGGAGACGATACCAAAGGGCGCCCCCAGCCCAAGCTCAAAAAGGTGGGGGACTATGCGCCGACAGGGTTCAGCCACAAGATTGGGGCGCTCTGGACCCAGGTGACCAATTATGGTTTCCACGGTGACCGCGCATACTCGGAACCAAACTTCGAGTGGCCGGGAGGAAGCGGGAACATTTACGGATGGCTGCAATCGATCTGGATCGGTGCCATCGTCGATTCGCTGGGATATGTTTCCTACGGCGAGGGGAACCAGTTCACCCCGCTCGACTCGATCCACGTCAAGCACGTCGCGGACGGATCGTTGTCAGCGGAAGACACTTACACGCGATACACAGATATGAATCCGCCCAATCCGAGCGGCGTCCACATGAACCTCGGCGTCGAGGTCACGGAACGCACGTACGTGTGGGACCAGTCCTATAACGACGACTTCATCATCTGCGACTTCTGGATCAAGTACGTTCTTCACGACCGGGACGGCGACGGCGTCATTACTGCCGCCGATTCGGTACTTTCGGGGGTGCACGTGGGATTCCGGATGGACTGCGACGTGTCCGGATTTATGGGGTCAAACACAGATTCGTATTTGTGGGATCAGGATGACCTCGTCGGATACGACAGTACGCACAAAACAATCTACCTGTATGATGCCGACAGCCCGAATGTTCCCGGGGACGACACCGGCAATCCGGATCCCGTGACGGGTGTGCTGCGCTCTCCCGGCTATATCGGGATTACACTCCTGCATTTTGACAGCGCCCACTTTGTCGGCACATACACGGGCATGCCAACGATGGCGACACCGTCGTACCGGTATTTCGAGCCGGCAACGTCGCAGGCGATGTATGAATTCCTGAGCAAAAGCGGTATCGCGCCGAATGCGACCGTCATCCGCGACTACCGGGCGATCATGGGAGTAGGACCGTTCCGTATCCCTGCCGGCGATTCCATCCACATCGTCATGGCCTGGGTCGTCGGGTATGGTCTCAAAGGTATCCTGACGAACGCGAAGGTCGCGCAGACGATGTTCGACGGCAACTACCAGCAAGCTCCCTCCGCACCGAATGTCCCCAACTGGTCCCTCCACACGACTTCGGTCAGTGGTCAGAATTCGATTGCCCTGACGTGGAACAAGAACTCTGAACAGAGCATCGACCCGCTGTCGGGCCTGAACGATTTTGACGGTTACGGTGTCTATCGCGCAAGCAGGCTTGATGCGAACGGCAGTCTCATTTGGGATACGCTTGCGATCTATCCGAAGACTACGCTCAACCCAGCAACTGACACCGCTTGGGTCGGGCGTCCATTCGTCAAAAGCTGGCCTCCGCCGACGGTAATTCAGGGTTCGGATACGCTCTACCAGTATGTCGATGTCGGAACGCCGAACGGTATGATTTATAATTATGCCATCACAGCCTTTGACAAAGGCGATACCCTGCTCGGGCTCGGTCGTCTCGAAAACCAGGTCGGCCGGGGCCGCACATCCACGAAGGTCTACATGGCGAATGCGCCGCCGGCAGCCAAGGCGGGACGCGTGCGTGTTGTTCCGAATCCATTCATGGGGTCGAGCAGTTTCAACAACCCGAAACCGGTCGATACCAACCCGTGGGTCAATCGGATCCGTTTCGTGAACCTGCCGACCGATGCGAAGATTACGATCTTCACGCTGGCAGGAGACCTCGTCAAGACGATTAACACGGGAGACATCGTGTATGTCAGTCGAGATGCTGCGATTTCCGGAGATTTCACGGGAGTCGCAGAGTGGGATTTGATCACGAAGAACAATCAGGAAGCGGTGAGCGGCCTCTATCTCTTTGTTGTCGAATCCTCGACGGGGGCCCAAACAGGCAAATTCGTGATTATGCGATAGAGGTGACCCATGAAAACCATTCTTATTGTCCTACTCCTCATCACCGTGCCGCTCTGCGCACAGGAATTCGGTCAGGTCGGAACGAGCGGCGCCCAGTTCCTGAAAATCAACTTTGACCCAAGAGCCTCCGGCCTCGGATACGCAGCGGCATCCGTCGTAAGCGGAGCATCCGCGATGTATACAAACGTCGCCGGCATCGAGCTCATCAAGTCCTTTGATGTGACGAGTGCCTACGTTCCGTGGTTTGCCGACATCAAGATGGCGTCTCTCTCAGCCGCCTTCCGGCTTGAAAATATCGGCGTGATCGGTCTGCAGGCATCCGGATTCAGCACCGACGAGGAAATCACGACGATCGACATGGAAAACGGGACCGGGCAGATGTACTCGATCCAGAACATGGTCGTCGGAGTTTCATTTGCACGCCACATCACGGACAAGCTCGTGAGCGGGATCCAGGCGAAGTACTACCGGGAATCATACTACGGGCATAGCACGGGGGGACTGGCGTTCGATGTCGGCACGAATTACGACCTTGAGATTTCGGGGGCAAGCCTCGGACTCTCACTCCAGAATTTCGGGCCGAACCTGCCTGCGCTTTCGGGGACGTACCATGACTACAGCGACAACAACTCCTCGAAGAGCTTCAACGATACTCCGCTCCCGGTAACATTCCGCGCATCGTTCTCGTTCGTCCCGGTCACGATGGAGGATTATCACCTCCGCGTCATCGCGGACCTTGTCCACCCGAATGACAACGTGGAACATTACAACGTCGGCGCGGAGCTTATCGCCCTGGATGTCATCACCCTCCGCGGCGGTTTGAAAATCAACTACGACGATGAAACGTTCGCCCTCGGCGTTGGCGTCGACGGGAGTTCATTGATCGGCCAGAATCTCAGGCTCGATTACTCGTTTGAGAATTTCTCCATTCTCCCGTCAATCCAAAAGATTTCCATCGGTTATTCATTCTAGCGGTGGTCGCAACGACTTCCCGCCGGCCGATTGAACGCCCTTTGTCATTCCCGCCAACGGCAACACGCCGTTGGCGGGATTTCTTTCTCCCCCCTGTATCCCTTGTCCGATGTCTTCTCGCACTGGGGATCGCTGTCTCGTCACAGTTTGACGCCCTCGCTCAGGACATTGTTCTCGGCGGCAAGGTCACTGATGAACGAACGGGCACTGCCCTTTCCGGGATGCTCGTCAGCATCACAACGTTTGACGGCGAACTGATCGATACCGTCAGCACAGATGCAGTCGGAAACTGGTCGTCCACGGTTCATTCGACGGGGGCCGATCAATCCCGGTTTCCGCCAGCCGAGTTCGCACTTGGACAAAATTATCCGAACCCCTTTAACCCTTCGACGAAAATTCCCTTCCGGATCGGCAGGAATGCCGCTGTTCGAATTTCAGTCTACAATATTCTCGGACAACTCATGGATACCCGGGACTATTCCCTCTCCCCGGGAACGTATTCGGTCGAGTGGCAGGGAAAGGGGAGCGCCGGCGTATTGTTTTACTCGATCGAGACCGGCGGGGTGCGTTACGTCCGAAAAATGATCCAAATGGAAGGAGGCGGAACGTACGGCATCGGGAACCTTGCCGCTTTCGCGGGCCCAATCCCGGCAACACTCCAAAAATCCAGTACGCAGTCCTGCTGGGTCGGTGTTCGTGGATTTGCGTATGAGCCCGATTCCGTTCTTGTCGCGCTGGAAGGCTCGCCGAGGGTGGACCTTGCGATAGGTTCAATCCACGACCGCGCGTTCGTGATCGACCTCCACAACGATGTGCTCGAAAAGATTGTCGGAAGCCAGTTCCTCTACGATATCGGCGTTCGACACGCAACAGCGCACACGGACTTGCCCCGCATGCGGGACGGGGGACTCGACGCACAATTGTTTTCGGTCTGGATTGACCCGACGTACAATGCCGCCCAGTACTACGCGCTCGCGGTGAAGTTTCTCGACAGCCTCTCCGCCCAGGTTGAAAGAAATTCCACACAGATTGCATTCGCGACGACCGAAGATTCCGCGCTGGCACTCAGTGCAAAAGGGAAGATCGCGGGTGTACTGTTGTTGGAGGGAGGACATTGCATTATGGACGACCTTGAGAAGCTGCGGTACTTCTACGCGCGGGGCGTCCGCTGTATGACGATCACATGGAACAACAGCACGTCGTGGGCCGTGTCGGCAAAGGACACCAGGTCTGCCACTATTGGCCTCAGCGACTTCGGCAAACAGGTGATCCGGACGATGGATTCGCTCGGCATGATCATCGATGTCTCGCACGTTGGAAAGAAAACGGTCGACGATATCCTCGCAATCGCTTCGGGACCCGTCATTGCGTCGCATTCGGGATGCGCCGCACTCGATAATCACTACCGCAACCTCACCGACGACCAGATCCGCGCCATTGCGGCGACCGGAGGCGTGATCGGCGTGGTCTTTTATCCTCCGTTTCTTAGTTCCTCGGGTTCGGTGACGGTAGAGACTGTCGCCAACCACATCGATCATATTCGAAACCTCGTTGGCATCGATTATATCGCGCTCGGTTCGGATTTTGACGGGATCGAGGTTACGCCGGCAGGACTCGAAGATGTCAGCCGATTTCCCGCACTAACAAACGTGCTGCTGCGACGCGGTTACTCAGGGGAGGATGTTCGAAAGATCCTTGGGGGCAATTTCATGAGGGTTTTCCGCACAGTGTGCAAATGATCCGGAATTCCGTCTGAGACCGCTGACCGACAAAATCGCGGTGGTGAAGTCCCGGTGTTCCTAGAAGATCCCTGGTGACGCCGGAAGAAAACGCAACAGCTTGCATCCTCCTCCCATTTTCCCTACTTTGGCACATTCTCAGACTCAAACCATTCATTGTTGGAGGATCGATGGGCGACCACGTCTACAAAATCATCGAATTGACCGGCTCTTCTTCAAAAGGCATCGAGGATGCAGTTACGAATGCCGTCGCACGAGCGGCGCAAACCGTTCGCAACATGCGCTGGGTCCAGGTTACCGACACCCGCGCACACATCGAAGAAAACAAGATTGCCCACTGGCAGGTATCGATCAAGATCGGTTTCACCATGGAGTGACCGATGAAATCAGACGGGAGTCGCCGCCATGCCTGACGCCGTGAACACAAACAACGCAGAGCATTACACGTGGGGCGACGGATGCCACGGCTGGCATTTGGTCAAGACCGACAACCTCAGCGTTATCCAGGAACGCGTCCCGCCGGGAAAATCGGAAGAACGGCACGTACATCGGAAAGCACGACAATTTTTCTACGTCCTCGAGGGAACCGCGACTTTTGACCTTGGGGACAGGGTTTTGATTCTTCACGAGCGGGATGGCATAGAAGTCCCTCCAAACATTCCGCACAGGCTTCGAAACGATTCTGTTGTCGACCTTGTCTTTCTTGTAATTTCGTCACCGAAAAGCCACGGTGATCGGACGAACGTGTAATATCGTTCCGTCAATCCACCGTCGCCGGAACCATCCTCCCGTCCTTCCTTCGAAACGTTCCCCGATGGCATTGATTCTTCCCGCACATTTCCGCATCATTAGGTCCGGCAAGTCACTATGAAAAGCGCCCGTTTTCTTTTCTCCTTACTCATACTTCTTGGTTGTTCGAAATCCGGCAACGTCAAGACCGGCCAGGGATCGGCAACAAACCGGGAACTTCCCCTTGAGTTGTTCCGGGAAGGGAACCTCGCCGGCTACCGGGATTTGGGCGGGCAGGTTGCCATCAAGCCGCAGTATGTGGAGGCGGGAGATTTTTCGTGGGGTCTCGCACGCGTCAAACCGGACGCAAAGAGGGGGTGGGGGTACATTGATGCTTCCGGTACAGAAATAATTCAACCGCAGTATGAAGCAGCCGGTGATTTTGCAGACGGAATGACGGTCGTGTTGAGCAAAGGTCAATTCGTCTATATCGGTCCCGACGGCAGTTCGCTCGGCATGTTTGAAGAAGACCATCCTGCAAAACCGTTGGTTGCAGGCGACACGCTTTATGTTGTGCATCCAAATGGATTAATCGTGAGAGCCTCCGGCGACATCAATGCCGCGCCGGTATGCCAGGTACCGCCGGATGGAGCCGTGCAAGTCGCTTCTGACGCTCACGCCGGCCCGACGGCAACGCCCGACGGATTGCTCGGGAACTGGCTGTTCGTGCGTTACCACGGCAAATCCGGATATCTCATCGACCTGTACCTCTCACGATATCCGCAGAGCCGGGAACATCAACCCGTCGAGCGCTATCGCCTTGTCGGTTCGTCGCTGAACAACGACCAGTACTCCACATACACACTCATCAAATTCGCCACGGGCGGCTGCACGATCGAGCACGCGGGCCCGAATTGGACGGAAGACCGGGAGATCGTGCCGGACGCCACTGTGGATCAGGTCGTTGCACGGCTTAAACTGTATCCGGCGGGTGCCACCGGTTCACTCCTTGCGGCATTCAACGGAATTTCCCGGACCTTTGTAACTCAAACCGGCGATTCGCTGTCGACCACTCTTCGTCGCGACACCGAAGGATTCCTGAACAACCTCACGGTGTCGAAGAAGAACGATATAGCTTCCATTGATATCACAATCAACGGGAATCCCACCGGCGGCGTCGAGATCGTCACGACATCGTCCACACAACCCACGGATTCCGGTCAAGAACCTTCCAACCCACTTTAAAATGTTCAAAGGATTCGCATGAAACGCACGTTCCTCTTCACAA
>DATDNS010000134.1:0-2369 GCA_036518155.1 Bacteroidota bacterium | reverse complement strand
CGTTGATGCGATCGGCATCAGTCTTCTCAGCGGCGCCCACATGACTATTTTTCCCAAAGTTCTTCAGCTGATGAAAGAAAAGGGACTGACAGACGTCTTGTTGTTCGGTGGAGGAATTATTCCCAAGCGGGATGTTGAGGAACTCAAAACGATGGGGGTGGGGGAACTCTTCACGCCCGGAGCTCCCACCACAGCTATTGTGGACTATCTCCGGTCGTACACGAAGCGGCGCGCCTGAGACGTCCGATGTGACGAGCCAGGGTTGGCATTGCAGAAAACCCGCCACGAGCTTTTTTCGTGGCGGGTTTTCTCGTTTCCAGCAAGCGCTACTGGACCTTTGCTACTTTGACAGCTTGTAGACCTTTTGGGCCCTGCTCAACTTCGAATTCTACTTTGTCTCCCTCGTTCAGAGTCTTGTAGCCTTCTCCGCTGATTGACTTGTAATGCACAAAGACGTCTTCGCCGGTGGCGCGCTTGATGAAGCCAAAGCCTTTGGCATTGTTGAACCACTTCACTGTACCAGTTTCCATAAGGTTGCTGTTCCTTATAGTGTTGGACATAGACACCACAAGATTGTCTCTCGGAAAACCCAGGCACCCTCACGAACAGGCAACGATCGCTGTTCAGCCGGTACAGCCTTGCAACGAAGAGATTGGTCGGTCCCTACTGCCAGGCTAGATTGCTGTCCTCGATTTTGACGAAACAACTTGGTGCGGTTGATTACGGCGAAATTATACAATTTGTTGAATTTAAAATCAAGCTCAGACTGGCTGGTCGCCAAGCCAAATGGGGAATTCATCGTCAGGTTCGGCCGCCGAAGTATCTGGTGTCTCCGCTTGCAGATCGCGGTTCAGAATGGCAATCCCCGCCGGGGAAAAGCCGAACAGATCATCGGTGGAGAAGATCTTCTCGAAATCCCCGGGAGTGAAGAAATCTCTGAATTTGGCGGAGCTTTCGTTCAAACGCGACAAATAGTAGGGTGTATTGTCGTCCGGGAGGTTGGAATCCCATTCCGCAGCAATACGGCAATTGTCGACGATCTTGACGTTTGGATCGTTGCCGGTCACGTAGTACCGAACGACCATGCCCGGTACCGGATAAAGGGAAGCCCGCTTCGCAGCTTCGATGGGAGCCGATGGGGCGCGGTTTCCCTGGCCGACCTCCCGGTCATATGTATCGAGATCGTCCTTGATCGTTTCCGTCCTGCAAAATTCCCTCGCAGACCATTGGTGGGCAAGAATCCGCCGGTGAAGAGCGACATACGTGCGATGGAGAGTCTCGACATCTCCCTTCAAGAGACATTCAACGCATTTCTCAATATACCTCCGTGCAAAGAGTTCGAGGCTTCTGGAAATCAGGGAACTTCCCTTGATGATGATGCGCCCGGAATAATCCAGGAGAGCGTAGTTCTTTTTTCTGTAACTGAGCATCTTTGCGTAGCGGCCTGCAGTCATGAGGTTGATCCCCTCCGGCAATACGGTCGCCAGACGTTTCACGAACTGGTCTTCCGCATCGGTACCGACGACAGCTGCAGGCGGGATGAACAACAATCCGTCTGTGTCGACTTCCAGGACTTGTGCACCCACGCGGCGCGCTTCTTCGATGATCATCCGAAGATACGTTTGGCCGAGCCCTGTGATCCGGTCCGCCTGTTCGTAGTCGTTGAAGTAGGCGCGGGCGTATGCAAGATACCCGTAGAATGAATTGATCAGGATCTTGAGTGCGGACTGGAGGGCATCGTACCGGAACCGGGCGTGCGGTGTTGCGGCCTGCTGTGAGTTGTGCTTTGCCGCGAGGCGCATCTCCGTGAGCATCGCAAGGATTGGAGTGAACACGCCGAGCACATCGGATTTCGGTCTGATCTTCTGGCTGGTGATGATCGAAGGATAGAGGGCCTCAACGTCGGCGTGGAGAATGGATGAAAATACCCCCGAGTAAAAAATATCCGTATATCCGCCGCGGGATTGGGATCCACGTTCCTGCTTCGGAAGCGAATGTTTCTGCCTCAGGTACTCCCGGAAGAGCAGCGACTCGATCTTTGCCGCCGATCCAAGGCGGAAGAGAGTTCCAAAATTGAACGGGCACATCTGGGCGACATAGAAATTACTCAGAGAAAGAAATTCACTGAGCCTTCGGACGCGTTGAACGTTTTCCAGCGGCGGTTGCTTCGTTTTGCGTGTCGTTCGCCTGGCATCCTCCGAATGTGCCGGATTGTTGGGCACTGCGGTTGGAGGGGAATCCAATCCGAAATACTGCGCGAGGTAGTCAAGATTCAGATTTTCGAACGATCGCGAAGTGCTGTCATAGATTTCGGCCAGTCGCTGGGTGTCGATGAGGTGCCGGCCTGCCACTTCATAATAGCCCGAATC
>DATDNS010000133.1:0-5608 GCA_036518155.1 Bacteroidota bacterium | reverse complement strand
CGCGACCGGGTTGCTGCCATTGTCAAAGGTATATTTTTAGTACCTGGAGTCGTTGAACTTTCATCGGGACCCGGAGATTTTTCCTCGTGGGATACCTTCGGTCATCTGCGCTTGCTCGGCACGATTGAAAAGGAGTTCGGCGTTTCATTTTCCGATGACGATGTGCTTGAGTTGAACAGCGTCGGTGATTTCTGTGCCTGCGTCCAGAAGAAACTTGGACAAAGGGATCACGATTACGAGAGAGTACATTCAGAATCGCACGCATGAATACGTCGATGGAAAAGGGCTCGGTGAAGGCGCTGCGGGATGTTGTCGTTGCAACGGGTTCGTGGTTCGGCAGCGAGACGTGAGAGATCGTCGGACGGTCTGCCCAGGACGAGACGAGCGCTGCAACGTACGTTCGAGTAACCGGTGTGAAATGGAACGATATCATGAGAGTTCGAGACATAAGTATTCCGGTCGTAATCCTGAAAATGGAACATTATGGGGCGCTGGGCATTGTCCGGAGTCTCGGACAACTGGGGATTTCCGTATGCGGGGTCGACCGTGAACGGTTTGCGCCCGGCTTTGCGTCGAAGTATTGTCGCCGGAAATTTGTCTGGGATATCGATGGCAAACCGGAGGCTGAATCCGTCGGGTTTCTGCTGGACGCCGTCGGGAAAATCGGCCATCGCGCGATTCTGCTTCCGACAAGCGATGAAACTGCGCAATTCGTCGTGCGCAACAGTGACAGGCTGCGAAAGAAATTCCTGTTTCCGGTACAACCGGCGGACCTGGTGGAGAGACTCTGCAGCAAGAAGGAGATGTATTACACGGCCCGAAGACATAATATCCCTACACCGCTGTCGGTGTTTCCGAGGACGCGTGATGAGGTGGAAGAGATGCTCGGGCGCGGGGAAGTCTCGTTTCCGCTGATCCTCAAGGGAATCGATGGGAAAAAAATGGAAGAACGGTTCGGAAAGAAAATGGTTGTGATCCACACGGCGGAAGAACTCCTGCAAACATATGAAACGATACAGGATCACCGGGATTCGAACACGGTATTGCAGGAATACATACCGGGTGAGGATAGCTCCGTGTGGATGTTTAATGGTTACTTCAATGAAAGGTCGGAATGTCTTGCTGCTTTCACGGGACGGAAAATTCACCAGAACCCGGTTTACACGGGTATGACCGCGCTCGGCCTGTGCGAATGGAACGAGTCTGTCGCCAGGACCACGACCAGATTCATGAAGGAAATCGGTTACAGGGGAATCGTTGACGTCGACTATCGCTATGACGCGCGCGACGGTCAGTACAAGATTCTCGACGTCAACCCGCGTGTGGGAGCGTCGTTCAGGCTCTTCGTGGCGAGAAACGGCATGGACGTTGTGCGCGCCCTCTACCTTGACCTGACACGACAGGCGGTTCTCCCCGTTTCCCAGCAGGAGGGACGAAAATGGATCGTGGAAGACAAGGATCTCGTTTCCGGCTATCGATACATCAGAGACGGCAAAATGAATATCGTTCAATGGATTCAGTCCTTGAGGGGTGTCGCGGAAACGGGATATTTCGACAAACACGATATTCTCCCCTTTGTTGCCATGATCGCCGGACACATTCAGCGCACCGTTCAAAGACTGTTCGGCCGCCGGTCTCGTTCTGTCAGACAGGTGAACCCGCCCGCCGGTCGTACACCTTCGCTTCCTTCGCGAGATACCGTCCGCGAAAACGTACCGCGATTGTTCGAAGACGATTCACTGTAGAGAGAACTCCTCATGGTGGAATATATCACAGATGGAACGATGCTGGACTCGATCGCCGAAGAGTGGAATGTCCTTGCCGCACGGTTTGAATCTCCTCTGCTGTGCTACGAATGGTTCAAGGCTGGAACCGGAGCATTCGCGTCGACGCAGTCTCCGGTTGTTGCTGTTCTGAGAACCGGTGCGACGATTGATGCCATAGCGCCGCTTGCAAACGTGAAGGTGGCGGGACTTGCAAAGATGGAAATCACGGGTGCGTCATTTCTCCGTGAGCCGACCGGCCTGATCTACAAGAACGAAGAGTCATTGAGACGGCTGCTCGAGGAGGTCATGAAATTGCACAGACCCATGGTCTTTCATCGCCTGGGTCTCGACTCCCCCGAGAGCATCCTGATCCAAACAATGTCCGGTGAACACAATATTGTGAAAATGGCCCGGCAGTCGGCAACTCCGTGGATCCCCATCAACTCGGGGTGGGAGGAGTTTGAGCGATCGATTTCTTCAAGCCGACGCTCGAGTTTGCGGCGGGCGCGCCGGAAGGCTGATGATCTCGGTCTGGTGACGTTTGACATCTGCTCCCCGTGTCTTCCCGAGGTCGGTTCGCTCCTTGAAGAAATTTTTGCCGTCGAAGCCGCAGGGTGGAAAGGCCGCGAAGGAACGGCCATGAAAGTCCGATCTTCGTTGAAGACTTTCTTTACGCAGTATACACAGGCCCTCGCCAAACAGGGGAGGGCACGTCTCTGCTTCATGCGCCTCGATGGTCGTGCGATTGCCGTGTTGCTTGGCGTCGAATACGCGAACCGCTTCTGGGTATTGAAAATTGGCTACGACGAGCGGTGGGCATCGTGTTCTCCGGGAATCCTCCTGATGCACGAAGTCATTCGCTGGTCGTTCGGGCAACATCATAAGGCATTTGAATTCCTTGGCAGCAATGAGTCGTGGCTCCACATGTGGACCGATCACGTGCACACATACGAAACCCAGTGGATGTATCCGATGACTCCGAGTGGATTGTTTTGGCTCAGCGTCGACATGCCGAACATCCTTGTTGCCAAACTTGTGTCGACGAGAGCGAGGCTGAGAAAACGATGGCATGGAAAGTTATTTCCGCAATTAAGACACGCGTCGTAGAGAAGATTGCCTCCACTCACGTGGCCGGACCGCACCTTGCTGATGCGATCAGGGTCGCGCGCGTTGCAGCAAGCCGGGGGTGGAGTTGTACGATCTGTCCGTGGGAGAACAAAAACGACTCGCCGGGTTCAATGGCGACCAGGTACCGTCAGACACTCAAGTCGATGATTCAAGCGAACGTCAACGGAACCCTGTCCGTTAAGGCACCTGCACTGCAATTTGATTTTGAGCTCCTGAAGGAAATCCTGTCCGTCGCCAGAGGTGCAGGCATGCGAGTTCAATTCGATGCGCAGGACCCGGCTTCCGCCCAACCGACATTTCAACTCATCGAAAAAGCGGCAGCGCTCTACCGCAATGTCGGGTGTACGCTTCCGGCGCGGTGGGATCGAAGCAAGCGCGATGCTGACCGTGCAATCGAGTTGCAGATTGCCGTTCGCGTCGTGAAAGGGATGTGGCTGGATCCGAATATGCCTCGCGTCGATTGCCGGTTGTCCTACCTGGAGCTTGTAGACAAACTTGCCGGTCGTGTGCCCCATGTTTCCGTCGCGACCCACGACGGCGTGGTTGCGGCTGAATCGCTGCAGAGACTGATCGAAGCCGCCACAGTCTGTGAGCTGGAGATTCTCGTGGGACTCCCGACAGCAGTGGCACACGTTGCGGAAAAGCGTTTCGTACCCGTCAGGGTGTATATTCCATACGGCACTCCCCATCTTCCGTATAACGTGTCGTACGTGGTCAACAGACCTGCCATTGCCGGATGGGTCTTGCGCGATTTGTATCTCGGGCGCAGGAAGCGATTGTTCGAGGAGACGAAAGGGGTCGGTTATGCTGATGCGTGAGACGCCCGTCCGCGAGGTAACCCAGGACCTTGAGCGCGATTTCTATTCCTCGTACGAGTGGTGTCTTAACCCGTTGTTGAGACTGGATGAATTGTTCCTCCATCTGCAGGAAGAGTTCAGCCGGTGGAGTCTGCTGAAGGCCGACTGGCAGCGATATGAATCTGTCATCAATTGTTACCTCTTCATCTGTGCCATAGCAGGAATTGTGGACGATTTCCTTGCAAACCGGCGCGTGATCCTTGCCCCGTTGAAAGCACGAATGCCGCGCATCCGTGCTATCCTGGGTGCGGTCGAATGGACCGTAAACCTGCCGTTTCAACTGATGCGGCGCGCAAGGAACAACAGGATTCTGAAATGGCGACGCCAATGGCAATCGTGTGTGGATGATATCTGCGAATCCCTGATCAATCAACTGCAGCCGCTTGATCCCCGGATCACGGCAATTCACGGCCGGGTGCTCCAATTGTCTGTGCTGCCATTCCCTGATTCGTTGTTAAAGGAAAGAATGCGCCTGCCGGAAGGGTTTCGATGCCAGGATCTGACCCATCACGATGTACTTTCAATGGTGGACAGGTTTGTCGGTTCCCATCCAAAAAACGAAAGGCCCCTCCTCATCGTTGGTCCGCGAACTGCCGGATCCTATTTTGCCCCCCTCGCTCGTGCGTACTGCCTGAAACTCGGATGGAAAGATGTTGCGTGGCTCACAGTTCGTCCCAAACTCGGCGTTTCATCCGCCGAAAGGCGGTCGCTGAGATCGATGCTCAAAAAGGATCCTCTCGTCCTGGTCATGGATGACTACCCAAACACCGGTTTCACGCTCGACGTCACTGTGAAGGTTCTCAGAAACATGGGTGTTCGAAAGGAGAGAATAACCGTCGTGGTTCCTGTCCATCCTGTGAGCGTGGGCAGGAATATCGGTAGTAACCTCGAGTCCGGAGTCAAAGTGCTGACGCTGAACCCGGCGCAGTTGTACAAGGAATGGCTCCTGAAACCGCAGGCGGCGGAAAATATCATTTCGGATTATTTCAACCGGGGTGAGTTCAATGGCATCGTGATGATTGACGACCCGGAGATTGACGAACTGAACCACTCCCTCTGGGATCACTATGCCGACGGCTTTCACGTCCGGCTCAAGAGGGTCTACGAAGTTGTGGCGAAGAAAATCAACGGAGAGGTGGAAACAAAGAGGATTTTCGCGAAGAGTGTCGGATGGGGCTGGCTCGGTTATCATGCGTACATCGCCGGGATTCGTCTGAAAGAATTTGTCCCCGGGATCGTTGGTCTTCGGGACGGCATCCTGCTTACCGAGTGGGTCGCGCACAGGAGAACTGAACACGAAAACGGGATCACGCCCGTACTCTCGTCGTACGTGGCAGCAAGAGTCAACCGCCTTGGCCTGAAAGAAGAACCCTCGCTCGCAGGACCAAGGTACGGCTGGGGATGGCTCGAAGCGCGGTCGTTGCTTCGCAAGGCGTATGGATCGTATTTTGGGTTCCTGAAGAACGGTACCCTGATCAACGAGTTGAAACGGCGCGTCATTCTTAAGGCGGCGTTCATCGATGGCCGGATGAGGCCGGAAGACTGGATCGCAGGCGAGGAGGGACTTGTCAAAGTCGATTTCGAGCATCACAATTTTGGGGCACCACAGCTTGACTTTGCGGATTCCGCATTCGACCTCGCTGCTGCAGTATTTGAATTCGGCCTGTCGGACCAGTCGGAACGGGATTTCATCAGGCTCTACGAGGAGGAGACGTGTGACACGACCGTGCAGGATCGATTGATGCTTCACAAACTGGTCTACGGAACAGTCTCAAAGCGATTGGCGTGGGAGTCTGTTCTACGCGCCGGATCTGCGAGAAGGCGGTCAGAAGGAAATGAGCGGATGCTTGCCGCACA
>DATDNS010000132.1:0-5080 GCA_036518155.1 Bacteroidota bacterium | reverse complement strand
CACGAAGCCCTCGTCGATGCAGGTCGTTCAAGAATTCGGCCGATCTTCATGACGACGCTCTCCATGGTCTTCGGTATGCTGCCGATTGCACTCGCGAAGGGGGCCGGCGCCGAATGGAAGAACGGCCTCGCCTGGGCGTTGATCGGAGGCCTGACGAGCTCGATGTTCCTCACGCTCGTCGTCGTTCCCGCGGTGTACACAAAGATTGAAAAACTCCGCGTGAGTATACCGGCGCTCTTCCTCAGACCGTTCGCAATCCAGCGGCTGAAACGCATGAAGGCGCTGGCGGGCGGTGCGGGACTCCAGTCTGCGAGGAAAGCGTGAATCATTCCCGAGAAAGTTTACTACTTCGAAAGTTCAAATCATGAAACGTTCAGGCAGAATTATCCTCATCGGTATCCTTCTCGTTATCGGATCTTGTTCCGGAGTCATCGCGCAGCAGGTTGAACGTACCCTGCGCCTCGGAGTCGTCTTCGACGGACCGTGGGAACGAAACAAAGAGATCCTCAGTCTGCTCAACAGGGAGATCACCGATGCCCTTGCCGGCCAGGGAATGGTGGTCGTGTCTGATGACAAGGTTCTCGTCGGGGATTGGACGATAGCCGGCGCAGCCAGAATGAACAGCCAACTTTTGTCCGATAAAGGAGTCGACCTGGTGATCGGGTTTGGAGTTTTTGCGTCGCAGGACCTCTGCAAACGCGCGCAGCTTGGGAAACCGGTCATTGCTCCCATCGTGATCGACCCCGTCCGGCAGCAATTGCCGAACGAATCAGGAACAAGCGGTGTCAAAAACCTTGCATACCTCGTTTTTCCTCAGACGTTTCTTCGGGATTTCACGCTCATCCGGGAACTCACTTCGGTGAAGAAACTCGTGTTCCTCACGAGCCGGCGGTACCACGAAGGCATTCCGGCGACTCGCGCAACGGACGATGAAATCGGCAGGCTCATCGGCACGACGTTCGTCACGGTGAGGTTCGACGACCACGCCGACGATGCGCTCGCTGCCATCCCTCCGGATGCGGACGCGGTCTATCTGGACATCGTTCCACTTTCATCGGGCGAGTCGGAGAAGCTCGTGAACGGTCTGATCGCACGACGTCTTCCGAGTTTTTCGATGGCAGGGGAGACAGAAGTGCGAAGGGGAATTATGGCGGCGGCGAACCCGGACATTTTTCCGCGTCTCATCAGACGGATAGCGATGAACGTTCATCGCATCTTCCTGGGTGAGGACCCGGGGACGTTGCCCGTTACGTTTCCCGCCGGACGAAGGCTGTTCATCAATCTGAAGACTGCATTCGCGGTTGGTGTATCGCCGAAGTGGAATACTCTCCTGGAAGCTGAACTCATTCAGCTCGACAGCAGCGCTGTCGCAGGCGCGCAGCCGTACACGTTCGCGACCGCATTGCAGCGCATTGCCGACGAAAACCTCGACGTTCAGGCAAAATTCCGTGAAGTCTCGGCGGGAGCAGAAAATGTCGGTATTGCACGGTCAGCCCTGCTGCCCAAAATCGACTTCAGCGCTACCGGGCTTCAAATCGACCAGGATCGGGCGCAGGCAGGAATGCAGCCTGAACGGCGCGGAACATTCGACGTTGGCGGCACGCAGGTTCTCTTTTCTGAGCCTGCACTGGCGAATGTAAGTATCCAATCCTCGCTTCAGGACTCGCGCGAAAGTGATCTCGAACTCACCCGTCTCAACGCAGTGACGGATGGTGCGGCGACCTATCTCAACTATCTCAGAACGAGGAAGTCCTACTACATTTTGCTTGACAACCTTAAGCTGACGCGTTCAAACCTGGAACTGGCGCAAATCCGTCAATCGACAGGGGCGGCCGGACCCGAGGAACCACTCCGGTGGGAGGTGGAGATTGCCAGTCTCCGAAAAAGTGTCATGGATACCTACTCCCAGATGAACCAGGTGTTGCTCGCGTTGAAACAGGCAATGAATGTGCCGCTCATCTATATTGTGAACATTGAAGATGTTTCCCTGGAAGATACGTCGCTCTTCCTGTCGAACAAGAAGCTTCTGAGTTATCTCGAAGATCCGTTGAGCTTCAACCTCCTGACGGATGTCCTTGTGCAGGAGGGGATCGCCCGGTCCAATGAACTTCGTCAACTGGACGCGGTCATCACGGCACAGCAGAGAAGTCTTTCTTCGGCCCGGTATTCTCTGTTCCTGCCCACAGTCGCTGCATTTGCCGGTTACACAAATACGTATTACAAATCCACGGTGAACTCTCCTTTTCAATTAACGAACCTTCCGGCACCGCCGTCGTCGCTTCCTCCGGAGCTTCCCGTCTACCTAGGTCAATTGTTCTCCGCCGTTTCGCCGAGGATTCCGGACAGGAACGACTGGAATGTCGGCATTCAGCTTTCGTTCAACCTCTTTCAGGGCTTTTCGACGAGCGCACACGAGGAACAGGCAAGCGAGACACTCCAGCAATACAGGGTTCAGCGGGCAGCGGTTCAGGACAAAGTTGCCCTCAGGGTTCGTGCGCAGATGGAAAGCGTCAAAGCGGCGTATTTTGCCATCCAGCAATCCCATCTGGAGCAGCAGGCGGCGGGGAAAGGGCTGGAGTTGGTCACGGAAGCCTATTCCAGAGGGGCCGTTCCGATACTCAGTCTTCTGGACGCACAGAATTCCTCTCTGCGCGCAGACCTGGTCGCGGCGAATACCTTCTACGATTTCTTTGTGGCGTACATCCAGCTTGAGCGGGCGATCGGTCAGATTGATATTCTGATGACGCCCGAAGCCCGGCAGCAAGTGTTGGACAGGGTTCTGCAAGCGATGAAGACGGCCCTGAAGAACTAGCGTTGGATTCTCCTCGAGGCTTTGCGGATGACTCCAGGTCATGATTCATTCTGAATTGCGTAATCAGCAGGCGCAGCATACTCCCTTGCGTTCATCGGGATCTTGGAGCGGAAGAACGTCCAACCGTCGTCAACGCAGACGGGTGATGTGCCACAACAATACAACACGAGGACAATATGACTGAAAGCGACAGCGAACATCATCGGGGGCGGGGGATGGGAGGCGATGGTATGTTTGGAGGAGTCTATGGATTGGCCTTCATCGGTGCGGCGGTCTACTTCATACAACAGGCGACGACATTCTGGATGGGCGTGCTCGGATTCTTTAAAGCCATCTTCTGGCCGGCCGTGCTGATGTACAAGCTGCTGGAATATCTGAAGATGTAGTGTGCTGAGTTCAGGCACGCTCTGTCTCCAAGGCCGACCCCGATTTCATGTCCTCGCATTCCCGGGCTGCGAGAGAACTCCGGTCTGAAGTCACTGCCTCATATTTGTGCCCGGGCGACAACGGTTCTCAATTCTGGGACAGAAACACAAATGGCGGATCGCATCGGCTCGCGATTGTGTGCTCTGTCCTTGACAAATGCCGGCAACTTCAGCAACTTGAATGTAGCTTTGACCATGAATCCATTCAGAGGAAGGACTTATCGTGCCTAGAATGTTTACGGGCGCAGTAGCAGTCATCGCAGCCTGGTCGCTTGCAGCAACAGCATCGGCCCAGGGTAACGAATCTCGCATATCTGCTGCGCGGGACAGCATCATCACCGACCGGACTCTCGGAATCTCATTCGTCAGAATTGGAAGTCTGACAAGCCATCAAGTGAACAACTATGAAATGTTGCTGCAGAGCGCCGAAGGAACAATCAAACGGGCTTCGGTCAAAGTATCGGTCTCCGGCAAACGCCTCGTGGATCTTTCAGGGTCCTTTGGCGGGATGTTGGACCTCGACGACCCGGCGGCAAAGAGCCTCCTAAAGGATAGAGTAAGAGTCGATAGCGTAGCGGTCGGGGACCTGTGCTTTCGAAGAGAATATTGGGCAGTGTATGCAGGCATGGGTGCGTGGGAAGGCGTGATCAACTGCCTCGCGCTTGTCGGAAGTCAATACTATGCTCTTTCCATGAGTGCAGACCTCCCCGCCGGAAAGCCGGGCGAAATCGCAAACGGGATAAAATCGAATGCTGAGTTTCTCCAGTTACGCGTCGTGGACGCTTTGAGCGACAGCAGGGAACCTGTCGTGCAGCAGTTCAACGCGCTCCTTTCATCGGTTCGCCTGTCTCGCTAATCGCCGGGAGAATCACACTATGACAAGAAGAATTCTTTTCCTCCTTATGTTTCTGATTGTTGTACCAGTTCTGCGGGCACAATCGTCAACGACGCTCGAAGCGAAGGGGATGTGGATCTGGCAGTTGTGGACGGCAAACGGCGGCAATCTGACCGCGGTGATCGACAAGCTGAAAAGTGTCGGAGTGACGTGGGTTGTCATCAAGATGGCCGACAGCGACAGCTATTACAACAGGAGCGGCAAGTCGCTCTACAACTGGGCTGCCGGTTATGGCGGCATGGACAGCGTCGTGAGTACCTTTCACGCGAACGGCATCAAGATCATGGGATAGCAGTACGTCTACGGCATCCCCCACTGGGGACTCGGATACTCGGAAGCGGACGTTGCAAACATGATCCTTGGCGTAAAAGGGATCGATGGTCTGCTTATCGATGCGGAAATTCAATACGACACATTATCGACACGGAATATCACTGCACAAACATACATGGATAGCATCCGGGCGCACTATCCGAACAGCGTTGTTGGCCTTACGTCGTGGGCCCGGGTGGCAAGTCATTCAACGTTCCCGTGGGTGTACTTCCTCAGCAGAGTGGATGTCAACATGCCTCAGACGTACTGGGCAGCCCGTCCCACCACGCCCACAACCGAGTTGAGCAGGATGAGCACTGACTTTACGAATTATACACAGACGTGGGTGAACCAGGGTTTTCCGGCGGCGGCAAAACCAATCATGCCGCTTGGTCAGGGAGAATACATTGGATACAGCAACGATGTCGCATCGGGTGAAGTTGCGACGTTCGCAAGTCTGTCGCAGACGACCTATCACTATCCCGGGATCAGCCTTTGGGAATACACGCAGATCACCCACTCATACGTGTGGGATGAATATGCAGCCGCATGGCCGGTGACTTCAGCGTCGGAGGGAGCCGCAAGGGCGGACGGCTATGGACTGTCACAAAACTACCCCAATCCGTTCAATCCTTC
>DATDNS010000131.1:0-3446 GCA_036518155.1 Bacteroidota bacterium | reverse complement strand
CATATCGGAAAAATCCCGTGGTGTTTCGTTTGCAACGACGGATATGCAGCCATCGCCGCCGAGAGAAACTATGGGAAGCGTTACTGCATCGTCGCCGGAAAGGAGGGAGAAATCCTTCGGTTTGTTTCGTGCAATTTCCATGATTTGCGCGAAGTTCCCGGAAGCTTCTTTCACCGCAATGATGCTCGGGATTTCCTCGGCCATTCTCAGTGTCGTGGCCGCTTCGATGTTGCCTCCGGTTCGTCCGGGAACGTTGTAGACAATGATCGGGATATCGACTGCTTCCGCAATCGCGCGATAGTGCTGGAAGTAGCCTTCCTGCGTCGGCTTGTTATAGTACGGACCGACGATGAGCGCGGCATCGAGACCTGTCTTTCTGGCCAACCGTGCGTGTTCAATGGCGATCCGCGTGCTGTTGCTCCCTGCGCCTCCAAAGATTTTTGCCTTTCCCTTCGCCTGATCTTTTACGATTTCGAACACCCGCTCGTACTCTTCATCGTCGAGCGATGGGCTTTCCCCTGTCGTGCCGAGCGGGATGATTGCTTCGACGCCTCCTTTGACCTGAAAGTCAACCAGACGTCGCAGGGCTCGTTCGTCCAGCGAGCCGTCTTTTTTGAACGGAGTGACAAGTGCGGTCCCGGTCCCCTGGAATTTTTTCCTGCTAGCCATGTACTGTTGTTCCTTTCATCGAATGATATCCGCGAGAGCATCTTCAACGGTGAACATTCCATGTTTGTCCTTGACCCATTCAGCTGCAAGCAACGCTCCGAACGCGAATCCGGTCCGGTTCTTCGCCGTGTGCTTTAATTCAAGGCTGTCGGCAAGAGAATCGAACGTCACGGTGTGCGTTCCGACAGTCGTCCCGGCTCTCGTCGATGTGATCTGGAGCTGATCCGGGTTGATTTTCCCCTGGGGCGGCTCCGAGAGAATGGTTTTTTTTCTATCAATATGTTCAAGGAGGATGTTCGCCGCACTCAATGCAGTGCCGCTTGGACTGTCCACCTTGTCCTTGTGATGTGCTTCGTGGACAGAGATATCGTATTCCGAAAAATTGTTGATGAGCTTTGCCGCCTCCCTGAGGAGCCGGAAAAACACGTAGACGCCAACGGAGAAATTCGAAGCATAGACGAGCCCGATGTTCGTTTTCTCGACAAGTGCCTTCACGTTATCGAACTGCTGCTGCCAGCCTGTCGTTCCGATCACCATGTTCTTATGGGACGCCGACCAGCGCTGGACGTGGGGGAGGACGGAATCGGGCCTGGCGAAATGAACTGCGACATCGGTGTGCTGAATATCGCTTTCCTTCAGTGTGGACCCCGAGGTGAGCCTGCTGACGATCCTGAGCCCGCGTTCTGCGGCTATGCGGTCGATCTCTTTTCCCATCTTTCCATAACCGATGAGCGTGATATTCATGGCATCAATTGACTCCCACGGCGTCAAACAGCTCGACTTCCGGAACAGGCTCGAAAAATTCTTGATGCAGGCGCTGCACGGCGTCGTTGACCCTTCCGTCCTCGACGACAAGACTCATGTTGATTTCGGAGGCACCCTGGGATATCATCATGACGTCGATGTCGCCCAGCGCGGAGAAAATCCTGTCGGCAATCCCCGCGGTGGAGTGCATCTGGTCTCCGACGATACACACGATCGCCTTCTGTTCAAAGATGGCGACGTCGGAAAAATCTTTGAGCTCTGCGACAATGCTGTCGAGCTGTTCGGTGTTGTCGATCGTAAGCGAAACAGCCACTTCTGATGTGGTGACAAGGTCGACCGACGTCTTGTGGCGATTGAACACTGAGAAGATCGACTCGAGAAATCCGTGTGCCATCAACATGCGTGTGGATTGGATGTTGATGACGGTTATACCTTTCTTTGAAGCGATCGATTTTACCGGGACGTTCGTCTTTGGAGGGTTTGCGACGATTCTTGTCCCCGTCGATTCGGGTCTCTTCGAATTCAGTACGACCACAGGAATGTTTTTCCTGATGGCGGGCAAAATCGTGCTGGGATGCAGGACTTTCGCGCCGAAATAGGCGAGTTCCGAAGCTTCCCTGAACGAAATCACCCTGAGTTTCCGGGCTTTCGGAGCAATCCGCGGATCCGCCGTCAGGATCCCGTCGACATCCGTCCAGATTTGGATTTCCTCCGCATTGAGGGCGGCACCCAGGATTGCCGCCGAATAATCCGACCCGCCTCGACCAAGCGTCGAGGTAATACCCTTGATCGTTGACCCGATATATCCCTGGGTGACGGGGATTCTGCCCCCGTTGAGGAGAGGGACAAGCACTTCGGAGGCTTTTGCATCGATGCGGTCGAACAACGGAGTCGCCGAGGAGTAATGCTCGTCGGTGATCATAACATTGCGTGCGTCAACGAGCTCGGCGGGTAGCCCCCGTTGCTTCATCCCTTCGGCGAGGATCATCGACGACATACGCTCGCCGACCGATGCGATGGCGTCGAGGGAGCGGTTCGTGAGTTCGCCAAGCATCGCGATTCCCTGGCACAGGTTGCGGAGTTCTTCGATCCTCCGCTTGCAGAACTGAATCACCTGTTGATACGAAGGACGGTCATCGATGATATTCTCGGCGATCGTGACGTGTCGCTCGAGCAGACGATTGAGGGTCGAGACCGCATCGTCCAGCTTACCCTCCAGCGCATAGTCGGCACACTTGACAAGGTCATTGGTTGCTCCGGCAATCGCTGAAGCGACGACAAGAGGTTGTCGTTCCCGTTCCCGTCCGACGATCGTGATGACGCTCTCCATAGCCCTGGCACTCTCAACAGAAGTGCCGCCAAATTTCATGATGATCATAAGTGGTCTTCCGGACTTGTCGCGAGAGGTGTCTCAGCGCGCAACAGAGCCCAATTTGAATTTCTCCGCCAGTTCCGCCACTCCGTCAGGGCCCTTCACGGTGGATTTTATCCCGGCCATCCTGTTGGCGAATTCGGCTGCCCGGGAATAGTCTTTTTCCCGGAGGTACTGGGATAGAAACGCAGCCCCGAAAACATCGCCACATCCCAACGAGTCGACAGCGGTCCCGGCCCCGGAGCCTGGAATGTTGAGATGCGTCAGTTTCTTGTTCTCCTGCAAGACCGTCGTGACACCCCGGTCGCCGCGCGTAATGACGAACGCGCTCACCATAAGCGGCATAAGGTGGTTGATGAGCGTTGTCTCGTCGAAGTGCTCCGTTGTCAGTCCGGCCGCTTCTTCTTCGCTCATCTGCACGGAATTGAGCATGAAGCACCATCGACGCCAGTCCGTCAGCGGCCGCCTGAATCGTTTGTGGTCGGCGCCGATACCGAGTGTCAGAGAGTGAAAATCGAAATGAATGGGCGTCCTCGCATCCCTCACAGCCATCCTGATCCGATCGAGGGTCTCCAGCGTAATGTCGGAGCCTGATACCATATTGATCAGGACGCCATCCGTATCGAGCAGCGGCTTGATC
>DATDNS010000130.1:0-2084 GCA_036518155.1 Bacteroidota bacterium | reverse complement strand
CTCCTGTAGCGCTCTTCACTTGCCTGCAGCGCATCGTGAACACGCTTTTGTTCCGTGATGTCCATCAGTGTTCCGTACATCCTCTGCACTGTGCCGCCCTCGTCGAGTGCGACCTGACCAAGTCCGCGAATATACTTGACGGATCGGCCGACCGTGATTCTAAACTCAACTTCGAACGGGGTGTAGTCTCTCAGGGCTGCAATAATCGTACGCTCAACACGAATCCTGTCTTCCGCATGGACGGTACGGACAAGTTCGTCGATTGAAGGCTTGCTGATCGTCGGGTCCAGTCCGAGAATACGGAATGTTTCGTCCGACCATTTTGTCTGCCCGGAGTTTACATCAAAATCATAGCTTCCCATATGGGCCAGCCGCTGGGCTTCGGCAAGCCTCATCTCGCTGTGCCGCAACTGCTCTTCAATGCGCTGATGTTCCGTGATGACGAGGTTGAGCCGGACATTGCTGTCCTCCATCGGATTCTTCCGAAGCGAACCGCCGACAAACACGCTCGGATGACACAGGATCATTTCTTTTACCGTATCGGGGTTGAATCGCCGGAGGTCGAACTGGCAGATGCCGAGGGCAGGATACTGCGGAAAGATATAGTTCAGCATCGCTTCGTACTCATTCAGTCGTTCAATCCCACCTTCTCTGCCCAACAGCCAGCTCATTTCACTCGCTATTCTCAACGCAGTGAACCCCTCCGCAATGGCGGCTTCCGTCGCGTCTTTCAACATGCCGATCATGAGCTCAGGGTCAAAGTAACCGCGTTTCCTGCCTTCGATCACCAATGACTCCGCCTCGAGTGCATGATCTACTTCGAGTCCTTCCGTCTTCATCTTTGCGATGACCGCCGTCGGCCTGATGTCATCAACCAGATACAGACATCGTTCGCCGCGCTCGAGGCCGGTGCGAAGGAATGGGGTGAGAACGTCAAATTGCTCCCGTTGGCCGGAATACAGCAGTGCCAGATGCTCGTGGACAGCGAGATGCTCGACAATTTCCAGAATCTGTGCTGATGGTTCCGTGCTCATAGACTCCATCGATGGTTCAACGCCGCTTGCACGCACTTACTCAAAACGATACAATTCCGGGATGAGTTTCCGTGGCGTGATCCGACGGACTTAACTCGTGTCTTGCAAGGATATTCTCTTGTGGTTGATTGCGAAATGGCGATCGGACTGACGGGAACGTACATGGCTTTGTTTCCCTGTTCAGTGGAGGTTCTTCAACCCGGGGTATGTGCAATGTACACGAAGTCTCGGGAAAATCAAAATGACGCTGCACACATCACATCCGGCAATGTTTGCAGCATTGGCACGCGGTCCCGACGCTGGTCAGAATTGAGAAAGCCAACTTGCGACCGGAACGTACGGTGTTTCGATGATCGGCACCCTGGGTCCTCGTCAAATCATTTCGCGAATTGACCTGAATCAGGCAATTGGCGCTGTGTGGCGCAGAAAGTTTGGGTTTGTTCGATCGCACCGATATTGAGGTTGACCAAACCACTTTTTTTTTCGTACTTTGGTGGTCAGACACCTGGCCCTTCTGCTCCTTTGACTACCAGCTGAATGAACAAACCTTTACCGTTTCCAACCCAACGACGAACCTGAGGATCACCTCATGGAAGATGCACTTCTTATTGACAGATTTCAGTTTGCGTTCACGATAAGCTATCACTATCTCTTTCCGCAACTCACCATGGGACTGGGACTGTTGATCGTGGTCCTGAAAGGAATGGCCCTCAAACGCAAGGACGAGCGATTCAACAACGCTGCACGATTCTGGGCAAAGATCTTTGCCATTAACTTTGCGGTTGGGGTTGTCACCGGAATCCCGATGGAATTTCAGTTCGGGACCAATTGGGCGCGGTTTTCCACATATGCCGGGGGCGTCATCGGACAGACGCTTGCGATGGAAGGTGTCTTTGCGTTTTTTCTCGAGTCGAGTTTTCTTGGCCTCTTCCTCTATGGAGAAAAGAAATTGGGCGAGAAGGGTCATTTCGCAGCCGCGTTCCTCGTGTTTCTCGGTTCGTGGATTTCAGGATATCTCATCGTTGCCACCAACGCCTGGATGCAGCACCC